>JBILPX010000122.1:0-8484 GCA_044373565.1 Roseomonas sp. | reverse complement strand
CTGCACCATGGGCAAGATCATCGGCGGCGGCTTTCCGCTGGCCGCCTTGGGTGGCCGCGCCGATATCATGGCGCAGTTTGACCGTGCGACGGTGGGCGAAGACCGTTTCCTGACCCAGATTGGCACGCTTTCCGGCAACCCCGTCGCCTCGGTCGCGGGGCTCGCCACCATGGAAGTGCTCCGCGAACCCGGTGCCTATGAGCAGATTTTCGCGACCGGCCGCAGCCTGATGGACGGCCTGACGGGCCTTATTGATGAGGCCGGCATCCCTGCCCAGGTGGTCGGTGAACCGCCCCTATTCGATGTGGTCTATGCCACGGGCGATATTCGGGATTATCGCAGCGTCATCCGCCAGGATTTGGCGATGCAGAAGCATGTGAACGGCGTATTCCGTGGCCGCGGCATTCTGAAGGGGGACGCCAAATTCTATATGTCGCTGGCCCATACGGCAGCGGATGTGGCGCAAACCCTGGATGCCTTCCGCGCGGCGATGAAATCCCTACCGGCCAAGGCGGCCTGAGCGGGGTAGAGTTGCCAATTTTCTAGGCAACACTTGTTTTTTACAATTTTGTGATCCAGTTAGCGGGCCAAGGGGTTTCACCTGTCAGTGATGCCCCATCCAACCAGGAGGCTACGCTCATTATGGATCGCCGTTCCTTATTGCTGGGTGCCAGCGGCTTGGCCGCTGGGCTTGCCGCGCCCGCCATTGTCCAGGCTCAGGCCGCCTATCCGTCACGCCCGTTGCGCCTGGTTGTGCCCTGGCCGCCCGGTCAGGCGACGGACCTTATGGCCCGCGTCACCGCGACCAAGATCGCCGAATCTTGGGGCCAGCCGATTGTGCCGGAAAATCGCGCCGGCGCCGGCGGCATGATCGGCACCGATTTGGTGGCGAAGGCCGCACCCGATGGCTACACCATCCTGGCGGCTTCCACCGGGCCTTTCACCACGGCGCCTTTGGTGCAGCGCACCCCTTATGACGTGACCAAGGATTTTGCCCCCGTCGCGCAGATTGGCATTTCCCCCTACGTGCTGATCGTGCGTAAGGATTTCCCGGCGCAGAATGCTGCGGAATTCGTCGCCAAAGTGCGTGCGGAGCCCGGCAAGTACACCTATGCCACCTCTGGCATTGGGGCGGCGGCGCATCTGATTACGCTGATGTTCCTGTCCAAGGCCAAGCTGGATGCGCTGCATGTGCCCTTCCAGGGAAGCGCCCCGGGCCTGACGGCGGTGACGGCGGGGCAGGTGGATTTCGCGATTGAAACCTTGGTCGCGACCTCGGCCCTGTTCCGGCAGGGTGCGGTGCGGGCACTTGGCGTCAGCCTGAAGGACGGGACTGAATTGCAGCCCGATCTGATGCCGCTGGCCCGCCTGCCGGGCGTTGAGGGTTATGATGTCGGCGCCTTCGGTGGTTACATGGTGCCGGCTGCCACGCCGCGCCCGATCATTGAACGTCTGGATGCCGAAACCGGCAAGGCGATGGCAACCGCTGAGGTCAAGGCCCGCCTGGCGCAAATCGGCTTCCAGCCATTTTATCGCAATACGGCCGATTTCACGGCCTTCCTGGATCGTCATCGGGAAGAATTCCGCCAGGTCATCCAGGCCAATAACATCAAGGTGGATGGCTGATAGGGTCTGTCCATAAACGGGAGTGATGCCTCCCGCAGCACAAAAGGGGCGGCTTCGGCCGCCCTTTCCATTTTCTACCCGGCAATGGCGCAGCGCGCCGAAATCTGGGAAGCTGCATCAGTATGAGAGGAACGCCATGACTGAAGACACTCGCCTTGATCCGCCCAGCCTGGAAATTGAAGGCAGCCGCGCCACCATCCGGCTGCATCGCTCCCGCCACCGCAATCGCGTGGAGCCCGGCGATATCATCCGCATCATGGATTATCTGGAACAGGTGGATGCCAACCCGTCGCTCCGCGTGCTGATCCTGGCCGCGAGTGGCCCGGCCTTCAGCGCCGGCTTCCATTTGGGCGGCTTCGCTGAGGACAAGGAAGCTGCCGCCCGCGCGCCGAGTTTCGAAGCCATGGCGGACCGGTTTGAAGCGGTGCGCGTGCCGACCATTTGCCGCTTGCAGGGCGGCGTTTATGGCGGCTCCACGGATTTCGCGCTGGCGGCGGATTTCCGCATTGGCGTGACGGGAATGGAAATGTTCATGCCGGCCGCCCGGCTTGGCGTGCATTACTACCCGACTGGGCTTGAGCGTTATGTTTCTCGCCTTGGGCTGAATAACGCCAAACGCCTGTTCCTGACGGCGGAAAAGCTGGGGGCAGAAGAATTGCTCCGCATCGGCTACCTCACGCATTTGGTGCAGCCGGCGGAATTGGATACAGCGGTGGACACCCTGGCGAACACGCTCGCCAATGGCGCGCCGTTGGCCATTCAGGGCATGAAGAAGGCGCTGAATGAAATTGGCCATGGCAGGCTGGATGTCGCGGCTTGCGCGGAACGAGCCCGGCTTTGCAAGGAAAGCGAAGATATTCAGGAAGGCCTTGCTGCCTTCCGCGAAAAAAGAGCGCCCGTTTTTCGCGGGCGCTGAATACAGCCTGATAGTTGAACGCCCCCGGTACAGGCCGGGGGCGTTTTGATTCACGCTTCCCCGTAATGAATACGGCGATAGGGGCGGGACACCACCGTATCATCCGTATGCACATCCCAAAGGCTGGCGCTATTGCCGCTTTGGTGGGTCTCAAACATCGCGCCCATTTGGCCGAGCGCACTCACGGTCTGGCCGCGCACACCAAAGCCATTGGCCACACCTGCCAAATCGCCGCGGCCATGAATGACAATGCCGGCATCAATATTGCCAGCGCGGAATTTGTGAATCTCCGCGCCATAGCCACCATCATTGATGATCGCCATCAGGAATTTGGTGCCATGCCGGCGCGCGGTTTCCAATTCCTGAATATGCATCAAAAGGCTGCCATCGCCTTCAATCAGCAGCACCTTGCCATCCTTGCGCGCGGCTGCCACGCCAATCGCCGCCGGCAGGCCATTGCCGATGGCGCCGAAATCGCTCACCACATGATAGCGCTCGGCAGCGCGGCCTTTCAGATAGGTCATGGCAAAGCCAAGGTAATGGCCACCGCCAATCACCACATCCCAATCCTTCGGCACCACCGCATCCAATTCCATGATCGCCTTGCGCGGATCAACCGTGCCGGGCGCAATCGTGAATTCCTTGCGGTCCGGCACATCGGCTGCAATCAGCGCGGCCAGCTCTTCACTGCGGAAGCGCTTGCCGCCGGCACCATGGCGCTTGATGGCGGCGGTGATGGCTTCCGCCGCCGCCTTGGCATCGGCGCGGATATGCAAATCCGCCGTGCGCAGCCCCTGCCAAAGCCCGCGCGGGCCGATATCAATCTGCACCGTCTGCGCGCCAGGATAAAGGTAACCGCTTTCCGTCGTATAAGCGCCAAGCCCAACACCAAGCCCGATCACCAGATCGGCTTCCGCAAAGCGTTCGCGCGAGAAATCGCTGGCATAGGCGCCCGAGATATCCATGGCGAAGCGATTGCCGGTAAACAGCCCCTTGGCCTGCAATGATGTGGTGAGCAACGCGCCCATGGCTTCCGCCATTTCCTCAATCGCTTCACGCGCCTGGGACAGCTTCGCCCCACGGCCTGCGATGATGATTGGCTTTTCGGAAGCCGCGATCATCTCGACCAGTTTTTCGACCATCAGCGGATCGGGCTGCGGGCGCTGCGCCGCGGGCAGATAATCAGCCGATGGGATGTAATCCACCATATGCGGATAGGCCTGCTTTTGCAGGTCCATCGGAATGCTGATCACGACCGGCCGGCGTTCCAGTGCCGCGAAATGGAAGGCTTCGCGCACATTTTCCAAGGCGCGATCCATGGTTTTCACGGAGATATGATGCGCGCCCGTTGCTTGCGTCAGCGGCGCCATATCAATCTGCTGGATGTAATAGGGCGCGGCGATGGGTGAATCGCCCGCAAACACCACCATCGGCGTATTGGCCCGCGCGGCAATGGCAAGCCCGGTCATGATTTGCGTGAAGCCCGGCCCGCAGGTGGTGGAAGCCACACCAACCTTGCCGGTGGCCCGTGCATAGGCATCGGCCATGGCAACAGCGCAATGTTCATGCCGGGCGTGGATGACATTCATCCCCGGCTGGCGCTGCATTGCCTCGGTCCAATACATATTCGCATCACCCATCAGGGTGAAAAGCGTATCGCAGCCTTCTTGCGTGAAGACGGTTGCCAGAACATCAGAAAGCTTGGGCGCTGCCATGGTTATTTTTTCCCTTTACCGAAAAGACTGCTGATCCAGGATAGAAAGGCCCGCCAGAGCAGGCCGAAAGCATTGATCTCCGCCGCCGCCGGCGCCGGTGGCGGCGGGGCAGGGGGCGCGGCTGGTGCCGCCGCCATTGAAGGCGCATCCGCGCCAGTGTCCGAAGCTGCCGGCGCGGCAGCCATGGCGCGGTTCGCCATGTTATTCGCAAATTCCGCCAAAAGCGCGCGCGCCACATGCACGCCGCCGGCATTGGCGAAGGTCTCCAAAGGCCCGGTCACGGTGAAGCCGCCATTGACCGTCAGCCTGGTGCTATCCCCTTCCGCCGCCGCCAGCACTTCCCCATTCGCCAGCGCCCGCGATGCCCCGCGCTGATCAATGCCGCGCCCTTCAATGCTGCAGCGATGCGCATCATGATCGTAATCAAGCTTCGCTTCACCGCGAAACGCCGCCGTGGTTGGGCCGAATTTCACCTTGATGGAACCGCGCCAAAGCCCATCCCCGGTCGAGGGCGCCAGTTGCGCCCCGGGAATACAGGCCGCGACCTCAGCCGGGTCGCTCAGCAAGGGCCAAACCACGCTAAGCGGCGCGGGGATCAGGGTTTGTTCCGAAATATCAGGCATGGTGTTGCGAGGTATCCTGCAAGAGAACCGCACCCTGCGCAAAGCCGGCGCCGGGCGCAAGCCCGGGCGGGGCAAGGATTACACAGTCAAGAGTTTCAGGACATTCTCGCGGGCTAGCTCCGCCGTTGGGCCGGCCAGGGCGACTTCGCCCCGCACCATCACGGAAATGGAATCGGCCAATTCCCGGGCGAAGTCGAAATACTGCTCCACCAAAATCACCCCCATACCGCGTTCCTTGGCCAGAAGCGCAATCACGCGGGCGATATCCTTGATGACATTGGGCTGGATGCCCTCGGTCGGTTCATCCAGGATCAGCAGGCGGGGCCGGGCGGTCAGCGCGCGGGCAATGGCAAGCTGCTGCTGCTGCCCGCCAGATAGATCGCCCCCGCGCCGCTTGAGGAAGTTCTTCAGGATCGGGAAAAGATCAAACACATCATCCGGCACGCCTGACCCGCGCGGTGCGGCGGCCAGTGCGGTTTCCAGATTTTCGCGCACGGTCAGGAAGGGGAAGATCTCCCGCCCCTGCGGCACATAGCCAATGCCGGCGCGGGCGCGTTCAGCGGGGGGCAGGCGCGTGATATCGCGCCCTTCCCAGGTAATGTTGCCAGCCGAGACCCGTTCAAGCCCCATGATCGCGCGCATCAGCGATGATTTGCCAACGCCATTGCGCCCCAGCACGCAGGTGATGCGCCCAGGTTCCGCCACCAGGTCAACCCCGCGCAGGCAGAGCGAGGCGCCGTAGGAAAGTTCAATCCCATTGGCCCTCAGCATGGATCAGCGCCCCAGATAAACATCAATCACCCGCGGGTCTTCCTGCACCTGTTCGATCGGCCCTTCCGACAGCACCGATCCTTCATGCAGCACCGTCACCTTGCGCCCCAAAGCGCGGACGAATTCAAGATCATGTTCCACCACAACCACACTATGCTTGCCGGCAATGCGGCGGAGCAGTTCGGCGGTGTGTTCGGTTTCCTGATCCGTCATGCCCGCCACAGGTTCATCAACCAGCAGCAATTCCGGGTCCTGCATCAGCAGCATGCCAATCTCAAGCCATTGCCGCTGCCCATGAGACAGGATTCCGGCGCGGTCCTTGGCGCGGTCCATCAGGCCAGTCTCGGCCATGACTTCCTCGATCCTATCCCGCGCTTCGCCACTGAGCCGCCAATGCAAGGCGGCCAAGGTGCCGCGCGGCGCCTTGAGCGCGAGTTCAAGGTTTTCAAACACCGTCAGCGCATCGAACATGGTGGGCTTCTGGAATTTCCGCCCAATGCCAAGATTGGCGATACGGGTTTCATCCAGCCTGGTCAGGTCATGATCGCCAAAGCGCACCGTGCCGCTATCGGGCTTCGTCTTGCCTGTAATCACATCCATCATGGTGGTTTTGCCCGCGCCATTGGGGCCGATCACGGCGCGAAGTTCCCCCGGTTCCACGATCAGCGAAAGATTATTCAGCGCGCGGAAGCCATCAAAAGTGACGGTGATGCCATCCAGATAAAGGCTTGCTCCCTTCTTCATGCGCCGCGTCCTCGGATAAGACCGATCAAGCCGCGCGGCAGCAGTAGCGTGACGATGATGAACAACGCGCCCAGCACCAGAAGCCAAAGATCAGGCGCGAAGGAAGTCAGCCAGGTTTTCAGCGCGTTGACCGAAAAGGCGCCGAGGATCGCGCCAATCAACGTGCCGCGCCCGCCAAAGGCAACCCAGACCACGGCTTCAATCGAATTGCCCGGGCTGAATTCGCCCGGATTGATGATGCCCACAATTGGCACGTAAAGCGCCCCCGCCAACCCCGCCATCATGGCGGAAAGCACAAACACGAATAGCTTGAAGGCCGTGACATCATACCCCAGAAACCGCACGCGGCTTTCCGCATCACGAATGGCAATCAGCAGCCGCCCGAATTTGGAGTGCACGGTGTAGGCTGAAATCAACAGCGTGATCAGTAAGGCGCCAAGCGCCGCCAGATACAGGCCAGCGCGCGCGCTTGGTGTATTGAGCGGCACGCCGAGCAAATTCTTGAAATCCGTAAAGCCGTTATTGCCGCCAAAGCCCATATCATTGCGGAAGAAGGCCAGCATCAGCGCATAGGTCATGGCCTGGGTGATGATGGAAAGATAAACCCCGGTGATGCGGCTGCGAAAGGCAAGCCAGCCAACCAGCCCCGCCAGCGCGCCTGGCACCAGCAAAGCCATCAGCATGGCGAAGGGGAAATAGTCAAAGCCCAGCCAATACCAGGGCAATTCCTTATAGCCGAGAAAGACCATGAAATCCGGCAACACCGGATGGCCATAAACACCGCGATCCCCGATGTTACGCATGAGATGCATGCCCATGGCGTAGCCACCGAGGGCAAAGAAGGCGCCATGACCAAGACTGAGGATACCCGCATAACCCCAGGCCAGATCAATCGAAAGTGCCAGGATTGCATAGCAAATCCATTTGCCTGTGACGGCCACGACAAAATCCGAAACCCGCAGCGGATGGCCCGCCGGCAGCGCATTCAGCAAGGGCGGCAGCAGAAGCAGCACAAAAATCAGCACCACCAGCGCGACGCGCAGATTGAAGCGAAAGGCAGAGATACCAGGTAGCGTCATTGATCCGCCGCCCTACCCTTGAGGGCGAAAAGTCCCTTAGGCCGTCGCTGGATGAACAGCATAATGCCGACCAGCACAGCAACCTTGGCTAGTACCACCCCGGCATAGGGCTCCAACAACTTATTCACCACGCCAAGTGTCAGCGCACCAATCAGCGTGCCCGCCAGGCTGCCGACACCGCCAAACACCACCACCATGAAGCTATCCACAATATAGCCCGTGCCGAGATTGGGGGAGACATTGTCAATCTGAGATAACGCCACGCCTGCCATGCCGGCAATGCCTGATCCGAAAGCAAAGGTCAGCGCATCTACCCGCCCGGTGCGGATACCCATGGTGGCGGCAATGCGCCGGTTCTGCACCACCGCGCGCATATCAAGCCCGAAGCGCGTGAAGCGAATGGCCGCCATGACCAGCAGCAGCACGGCAATGCCAAAGACAATAATCCAAAGCCTGTTTTGCGTAACGCTGATCTCGCCCGGCAGCATCAGCGTGCCCTGCATCCAAGCGGGGCTGGAAACTTCCCTGTTCTGCGCGCCAAAGATCAACCGCACCGCCTGCTGCAACACCATGCCGACGCCAAAGGTCATCAGCAAGGTTTCAAGCGGGCGACCATAAAGATGGCGGATCAGCCCGCGTTCCATCGCCGCGCCCAAAAGCGCCGTCACCAGAAAAGCCGCGGGAACCGCAAGCGGCAGCGCCCAAGGCGCCAGGGGGGTGCCGCGCAAAGCTTCCTGCACCAGAAAGGTCGTATAGGCGCCGAGCATGACGAATTCGCCATGGGCCATATTGATCACGCCCATGACACCAAAGGTTACCGCCAGACCAAGCGCGGCCAGCAACAATACTGATCCCAGCGAAAGCCCCTGGAACAGCAATTCGCCAGCACGGCGAAAGGCCAATTGCCGATCAATGCGCGCGACCGCCGCATCAATCGCCTCGGCCAGCGCTGCATTACCCGCGCGCGCTTCCAACAGCACTGTCCGCGCTGCCTCGAACCCCGAAGCGCC
>JBILPX010000413.1:0-2586 GCA_044373565.1 Roseomonas sp. | reverse complement strand
CGCGGCCAAATATTCCACCATGCCGGCGGGATCCAGCTTCTTGCCCTCCCCTTCCAGGGCATAGACGCCGTCACGGAAAAACTCGGTCGCGGCGCAATCAAGCGCGAAGACCACATCTTCCCCAGGCCGATGGCCCGCCGCTTCGCAGGCCTTGGTGATGAAGGCCAAAGCCTCATCCGCACTTTTCAGATTGGGGGCGAAGCCGCCTTCATCGCCCACATTGGTGGAATGGCCGGCATCATGCAGTGCTTTTTTCAGCGCCATGAAAACTTCCGAGCCGATCCGCACCGCTTCCGCGATGGTGCCGGCGGCGACCGGCATGATCATGAATTCCTGAATATCAATCGGGTTATCGGCATGCTTGCCGCCATTGACGATATTCATCATGGGCACCGGCAGGGTGCGGGCGAAAACGCCGCCGACATGGCGATAGAGCGGGATGTTCAAATCCGCCGCCGCCGCTTTGGCCACAGCCAGAGACACCGCAAGCATCGCATTGGCACCAAGCCGCGCCTTATTGGGCGTGCCATCCAATTCGATCATCGTCTCGTCAATTTGCACCTGGTCGAGCGGATCGAGGCCCGAAATAGCGTCAAAAATCTCGCCTTCCACACTGGCAACCGCCTTCAGCACGCCCTTGCCGCCATAGCGGGCCTTGTCGCCATCACGGAGTTCCACCGCCTCATGCGCGCCAGTGGAAGCGCCGGAAGGGACAATGGCATGGCCGCGGGCGCCGGTATCCAGCACCACTTCAGCCTCCACGGTCGGGTTGCCGCGGGAATCGAGGACTTCGCGGGCGATGATGTCAGCAATGGCGGCCATGGGGTGTATTCCAGTTGCAGGGGTTTCGGGCGGTTGGCTACACCGGCCTGCCCGGGGCGCCAAGACCCCGTTCCCTAAGGGACGCCCAGGCGCTATGCCTTGCCTCGAATTGAGAAAGGACCACCCCAATGCTGGATCGCCCGCACCCCACCCCAGCCGCCCCTTCGGCAGACCCCTTCGCGCTCGCCAAGGCGCTGTCCGGCTTGCACTTCATTGGCGGCGCTTATGTGCCGGCGCGCAGCGGCAAAAGCTTCGCGGTCGTGAACCCGGCCACCGGCATTGAAGTGGCCCGCGCGGCGGAAGGCGATGCGGCGGATGTGGATGCGGCAGTGACCAATGCCGCCAAGGCGCAGAAGGAATGGGCCAAGATGCCGGCGCGTAAGCGCGGCGCCTTGGTGCATCAATGCGCCGCGCTGCTGAAGGAACATGTGGATGAATTGGGCCGGCTGATTGCGCTTGAAACCGGCAAGGCGCTTCGCACGGAAAGCCGCGTGGAAGCCAATGTTGTCGCCGATGTTTTCGAATTCTTTGGCGGGCTTGGCGGCGAATTGAAGGGCGAAAGCGTGCCCTTCGCGCCCAATGTGCTGTCTGTGACGGTGCGTGAGCCACTCGGCGTGGTGGGCGCCATCATTCCCTGGAATGTGCCGATGCTGCTGATGGCGCTGAAAGTGGCGCCGGCGCTGGTGGCAGGCAATGCGGTGGTGGTGAAGAGCGCGGAAGAAGCGCCGCTGGCGGTGCTGCGCATTTGCGAAATCATGAACCGCGTGCTGCCGCCAGGTGTGTTCAATATGGTGAGCGGCTTCGGCCCGGAATGCGGCGCGCCGCTGGTGGCGCATCCGCTGGTGAAGAAAGTGACCTTCACGGGGTCGGTTGAGACCGGCAAGATTGTCTATCGGGCTGCCGCTGAAAAGCTGATCCCTGTCACGCTGGAATTGGGCGGTAAAAGCCCGATGATCGTCTTTGCTGATTGCGATTTCGACAAGACCGTTTCTGGCGCGCTGACTTCCATGCGCTTTACGCGCCAGGGGCAAAGCTGCACCGCGGCATCGCGCATTTATGTGGAGCGGCCGATTTTTGACCGCTTCGTCACCGCCATGAAGGATGCGGTGAATGGCATGGTGATGGGCGATCCCTTGGATGAGAAAACCGATATCGGCACCATCATCAGCCAGGGCCAATTCGATAAGGTGAAGGGCTTCATTGCCGAAGGCACGGCCACCGCCGGCGCTACCGCGCATGTCTGCAGCCGCATGCCGGAAGACGCTGCGCTGAAGAAGGGCCTGTTTCTGCAGCCGGTGATCTTCACGGGCCTGACGCGCGAAAGCCGCCTGGTACAGGAAGAAATCTTTGGCCCGGTCACGGTGATCCAGCCCTTTGATGACCCGGAAGCGGTGCTGGCCGAGGCGAATGATTCCATCTACGGCCTGGCCGCCAGCCTTTGGACGAATAATCTGAAGGTTGGGCTCGATCTGGCGCATCGGCTGGAAGCGGGGCTGGTGCAGATCAACCAAAATCTGGTGGTGCAGGCCAATCTTTCCTATGGTGGCGTGAAGCAATCCGGCCTGGGCAAGGAAGCTTCACTTGAAGCCATGCTGGAGCATTTCACCCATAAGAAGACTATTATGGTGAATATGGGCTGAGCATTTTCAAGCCAAGTGGTATCACTTGGCGGCTCGGAAAATGCGATCAAACAAAAATTCAGTGCGTTTTCGGTGAATGAAGATGAACGGAAAACGCACTAAAATTTCGGCTGCGTAACGCTTG
>JBILPX010000207.1:0-5927 GCA_044373565.1 Roseomonas sp. | reverse complement strand
GTTGGTTGGGGGCAGTAGTGCTAGCATTGGGATTGGCCGGCTGCGCGCAGCCGGCGCCAGAGCCGCCGCCTATTCCTGAACCGCCTGGCCCGGGCTTGGTTGGCTGGCGTTCCATTGGCTTCAGCAATGAATTGTTTGAAAGCGGCTATGTGCAGGAACGTGAATTGAATATCTCAGGTCCCGTGCGGCGGGCATGGATCATGCTGAATTTGCGTGAATCCATCCCCATTCCGGAAACGGGTGGACGGGCGCTTTCGGTGCGCTTCATTGGGGAGTATCGCTGCGCGGAACGGCTTTGGCGCCCGCTGGAAGGGGCCTGGTTTGCGCGGCGCAATGCGCAGCAGCCCGTGCATGCGGAACGCCCGCGGCGGAGCGGGTTTCGCAACGCTGCGCCGGGGACGCTGGATGGGGCGTTTTTGGATGCGGCTTGCGGGTTGTGAGGGGGGCGGAATGCCCTGGCGTCATTATAAGGGTGTTCGAGATCAACTTTCAGTGCGATTGTAAGCCTGAGGCGGTACACAAAGTGTTCGAAAAGCGAGACCGTGTGGATAGCATCAGTAGTGAGCCGTTCTTTCCGACTAAAGGATGTCTTGATGTGGGGGCTATGGAGCAACGTTCTGGATTGTTTTTGAGAAGCATCGTCATGCTGGACATTATTGGTCAAAGGTCGGAAACCTTGAGAGCCTATCAGCACGCGGAAGGTTCGACCTGATGAGTTCCATATTTTCCAGAATTGGGACCAAAATCAGTCGCTTAGCGCGATTTCGCACATTTAGGCAGGACAAGACTGTTCCTGACAACCTCGCGGAGCTGCTCGCGTCTATTGACGAGAAACAAGGCCGAATCCCGCTTTCCTGGGTGCGCTCCACGGGTACGGTGCCTTACTCGAATCTGGGTGATCAACTGAGTTCTCTTGTCGTTTCGGCGATTACACGGCGTCCAGTGTCACATGTTAACTTCGATTCCTCACGGGCGCGATTGCTCTCCATTGGCACTATAGGGCAACAGCAAAGAGCCGGCACCATCCATATCTGGGGTTCCGGCTTCGAGAACTTGAGTCGAGAAGCGGCTGGGATCGCTGAGCCTTTTTTGGGCTTCCCCGAGGTGACGTACTGGGCACATGCGCTTCGTGGGCCATTCAGCGCGCGTTTGCTGCAAGATATCGGTCTGCCAAGCAGTGGAATTTACGGTGACCCCGCTTGGTTCCTACCAAAAATTTTTCATGGTCAGCCTGCAAAAAAATATGAATTGGGGGTAATCCCTCATCTGGCAGAGCTCGAACAGCGCAGCCCCGCGCCAATACCCAAAGCCGCTTTAAGGCGATACGGAGGGGGTGTCTCCGACGGAATCAAGCTCATTTCCACCTATCATGAACCGAACTGGGATGGATTTCGATTGAAGGTCGAGGAGATTCTTTCCTGCAAACGCATCATATCCCGCAGTCTTCATGGATTAATTATCGCTGATGCGTTCAAAATACCCTGTCTTTATGTGTCCCCGATCGATGAAGGTCCTCAGCGTCTATCAATTGATACAGACGAGAGAATCCTTGATAGGCGATTTGCTGATGCTTATGCTGGGTT
The DNA here is from genome assembly GCA_044373565.1 of Roseomonas sp. Taxonomy (GTDB): domain Bacteria; phylum Pseudomonadota; class Alphaproteobacteria; order Acetobacterales; family Acetobacteraceae; genus Neoroseomonas. Next base: position 4,344 of record JBILPX010000207.1, on the reverse strand, counting down.
TGGTTCCACCCGTATCCTAAGTTTCGGGATGCCAATAGAAAGTTCTACAAATTGGACGAGGGTTATTCGCGCCATTGATGATTTTTGGGAACCGATTTTTTTCACCGGTGCCGAATTGTTCGACAGCTTTCCTTTGCCGAAGGCGGTCACATTCGACCAGCAAGACTGGTCATTACCCGAAACACTTGTTTCTTCCCTTGAATGGTGAGGGCAAGATCAGGGTTTACTCTGCCGTTCCAAACATCCGATAACGTATCTCCCGTAAAACTGACTGATCCGGGTTTAAATCTTCAATCCGCCGAAAGACCGCCAAGGCCTCCTTGATTTTCTTCTGTTGGCGCAACGCCTCACATAAGGCGTCAAGGCCAGGTATCCAATCAGGTGCTTCCTCCGCAATGCAACGCAACTCAGCCTCAGCCTTATCGGAAGCCCCCATTGAAATAAGGGCTTTCGCGAAGCGTAATCTTGTTTCCGAGTTACTCGCTTGTTCATTATCGCTTGTACTTGCCAGTACTAGCGCCTCATCGCCTCTTTCGAGCTTAAGCAAAGCATCCATGATCGGATGGCTGACGACGATGGAGTATCCACCGGCCCCGAGCACTTCGACCATCTTGGTCCTTACGTTTTCAATTGCCTCTCCATTCCTTAGCAATGTCTCTGCCATGAGCACGGCCATACTGTGGTTGGCAGGTAGCGCCAGCAAGGCCTTTTTCGCCTGTTCCGCTGCATCACCATAACGCTGTTCTGCGACAAGAGCGTTGACAAACCCCTCCCATGCGCCAGCCGGTGCTCCAGGAAGCGCGACCGCATTCTCAAAAGCGCTGATGGCAAGGTCCAGGCGGCTCTGTCTCGTGGCTGTTCTAGCCAGCAGAAACCACAGGGAGCCATCACTGGGAAATTGGCCGCAGGCGGATTGAAGGCCACGGAAGGCTTCTCCGAACTGCTCCTGTGCCACAAGGGCGTTGAAAAGGGCGCCGTGCGCCTCCATCATCTGCGGATTGAATTCAAGGGCGCGGCGTGCCGCATTTTCTGCCTCACGGTGCTGCTGTTCATTGGAAAAGTATCTTGCCATCTGGCAATGAAGGGAGGCTGATTCAGGAAAACGATCAAGGGCCTCCATGATCGTTGTGTATGCCTGATCAATTCGGCGCGCTTGCCACAAGGCGCTCAGAAGTTGCAGCCGCCACAATTCTTTTTCAGGCTCAAGTTTAGCGGCGGCCGAGAAGGCACGGATCGCTTGCTGATGCTTACCAATACGCAGCGCCTGACGGCCCAGCCTTCCCCATAGTGCCAGACTTCCGGGCAGGATCCCGCACGCCTCGGTCAAGGCTTCGAAAGTTTCCTGCCCGCGCCCTCGTCGACTCAGACTATCGGCAAGGATAGTCCATAGAGCTTCGGCTTCTGGCCTCAGCAGTAAGGCGTCGCGTGCAGCGCTTTCCGCCTCCATTAAAGCCCCGGCGGCCAGCAGGCTTTTCGCGCGCTCTGTCCGAAATTCAGCCTTATCAGGCCAAAGCGCCATCGCCTTAGCGGCCAGGGCGGCGCCTTCGTGGAATTGTCGCGCTTTCCAAAGCCCAGCCAGCGCGGCCTTGGCTTGCGCCGGTTCTTCAAGCTCGGGAATTCCAATTGCCACTATGCGCCTCAAGCTTCGGGGATGGTCCAAGCCAGATAGTTAATAACATGGATTGCTTGCTACAAGCTGAAGGGGTCTGCACCTCGCCTGGCTGCCCCACTTTTCAGGCGGGTATTAAAATTGACGTCCCCGGCGAGATTCGAACTCACGGCCCCCAGATTAGGAATCTGGTGCTCTATCCTGCTGAGCTACGGGGACAGCCATCGCTCCATTAGCGTAAATCAGGCCTTCAGGAAACGCCTCACCGCCGGCGAAAACGCTCAACCGCACTTACCAGCGCCGTCCGCAGCCCGGGTTCCAGCGCGGAATGGCCGGCATCCGGGATCACGGTCAGCCGGACTGAGGGCCAGGCCGCGGCCAATTCAAAGGCGCTGGTGGCAGGGCAGACCATGTCGTAGCGGCCTTGCACAATCTCGGCCTCAATCCCGGCCAGGCGGTCCATGCGGCCAAGCAGGCCCTCGGGCGGCAAGAAAAGATCATGGGCGAAGTAATGCGCCTCAATCCGCGCAAGGCCCAGGGCAGTGCGGTCTTGCGCGAAACTCGCGACAGTTTCGGGTGAGGGCAGCAGGGTGGAACAGGACCCCTCATATTGGCTCCAGGCGCGCGCTGCGGGCAGGTGTACGGCGGGGTCGGGGTCGCAAAGCCGGCGCAGATAGGCGCCCAGAAGGTCGCTGCGTTCTTCAGGCGGTAGGTGTTCGCTGAAGGCAGCCCAGGCATCGGGGAAGACGCGGCGTAGCCCATCCAGGAACCAGCTCACTTCCTCCTGCCTGCCAAGGAACACACCACGCAAAACGCAGCCCAGCACGCGTGCCGGATGTTCCTGCGCGTAAGCAAGCGCCAGGGTTGATCCCCAAGAACCGCCAAACAGCAACCAATTTTCAATGCCAAGGAATTGGCGCAGCACTTCAATATCGCGCACCAGATGCGGCGTAGTGTTTTCGCGCAATTCCCCAAGTGGGCGGGACCGCCCCGCGCCGCGCTGATCGAAAATGATCACGCGCCAGTGATGCGGGTCAAAGAAGCGCCGATGCACCGCGCCTGCGCCGGCACCTGGCCCGCCATGCAGGAACAGCACCGGCTGGCCGCGGGGATTTCCCACCTGTTCCCAATACATGACATGCCCAGCCGAAAGCGGCAGGAAGCCAGTCTCATAGGGGGCGATATCGGGGAAAAGATCTCCGCGCGGCATGGTCTAGATGTGCCGAAGCGCGCGGCGAAGCGCAATGGTTTTCAAGAGGTCAGCCCTTCACAAATCGAGCGATAAAAAACCCATCCATGCCGCCGCGTGCGGCCCAGTAATCCGGGCGGGTGCGCACAGCACCACTTGGCAAGATCGCCTCAGACAAGCCCGGCAATTCCTCGGCGCGGATCGGGTCAAGCTTTAAGCCCAGCGCGGGCGCTTCGCGCAAATGCGCTTCCCCTTCTTCAGCCTGCAAGGAACAGGTGGCGAAAACCAACCGCCCGCCCGGCGCCAGCATGGCGGCCGCGGCCTGTAGCAGGCGCGATTGCAAGGCAGCGGCGGTCGTGACATCGCGCGAGCGCTTCAGCCAAGCCACATCCGGATGGCGGCGGATGGTGCCGGTGGCGGTGCAGGGTGCGTCCAGCAGAATGGCATCAAAGGGCGTGGCTGGGCGAAAGCTTATCGCATCTGCCGTGATGATCTCCGCCTGCAACTGCAGCCGCGCAAGGTTTTCGCGCAACCGTTCCGCGCGCTTGGCATCTCGCTCCACCGCCGTGACTTTGGCGCCCGCAGCCGCAAGCTGCGCCGTTTTGCCGCCGGGGGCCGCGCAAAGATCAGCAATGCGTTCCCCCGCGCGTGGCGCCAATAGCCGCGCGGGCAGGGTGGCGGCAGCGTCCTGCACCCAGAATTGCCCCTCGGCAAAGCCGGGGATTTCCGTCACGCGGGTGCCGGCGGGCAGGCGATAGGACCCGCCGGGCAGGGCTTCCGCGCCCTCTGGCGGTGAGGCGCCGGGTTTCAGGGAAATATCCAAAGGCGCCGGGCCGCAATGCGCTTCAGCAATGCTGCGCACCGCCGGGCCATAAGCGCCATGCCAGGCGGACCAGAGCCATGGCGGCGTATCCAGCCGCGCCGCATCCAGCCCTTCCAGCAGCGCCTCCCCTTCCGCCGCCACCTTGCGCAAAACGGCATTCACCAGCCCGGCAAAAGCGCGCGGCGCCAAATCCACGGCGGACGCCACCGCCGCATGAGAAGGCGTGCCCAGCAGTAGCAATTCCGCAACCCCGATGCGGAGCGCATGGCGCGCCGGTGGCGGCGGTTCCCGCCGCAGGAAGGGTTCCAGCACCGCATCTATACTGCCGAGCCGCCGCAGAACCGTGGCCGCGATGCGATGCGCCGCCGCCCTGTCCCGCGCTTCAAGCCGCGTAGGCAGCGCTTCCAGCGCTTCTTCCAGGGGCCGATGCGCTTCCAGCACGGCATCCAGCACATCGCGTGCAGCGCGCCTGGTGGGCAGGCCGGGCGGGCGCCTTGGCCGGGTTGAGGCTTCATTCATGCCGCCTTCATGGCACCCGCGCTTCACTCATGCTAGTGGTCCGGTCGCTGCTATCGGGAACCGATAGCAGCGTGAATCGGCCCACCAAATATATGGCTAGTGGTGCGCGGGGGCAGTTTTGGATCAGGAAAGGCCAACATGAATTGCACCACTAGAGCCGCCGCGCGATGACCCTGGGCACCTTCCTAGACCGATTGCCGGAAA
>JBILPX010000411.1:0-2604 GCA_044373565.1 Roseomonas sp. | reverse complement strand
ATTGCCGACCTTTGCGCTATCCTCGGCGGGAAGCCCGTCGGCGGGCAGTGGCCTCGGTGTTCAATTCGCCCTTATCGTTCAGGATAACGCCATAATCCGCTTCTGCTTCCTCTGGTTCAATCAGACCATGGTGCACATCCCGCGCGACCAGCGCCGGGTCGCGCGTGAAGGGATCACCATACCCGCCGCCGCCGGGCATTTCGACAATGAGCCGGTCACCAGCAGGGATGATTTGCAGCCCCTTGATCGCGAGTGAAGCGCCTGTAGCGAGCGACAAGCGCCCCTTCGCGCCCGCCTCTCCACCGCTGCGTCCGCGTGCGGGATACACACCACGTTCAAAGCGCGCCTGAATACCAAAAGCCGCGTCGTCACGATTTGCAATTTCCATGCGTTGGCCAAGCCCGCCGCGCTGCCTTCCCGGCCCACCAGAACCCCGACGCAATTCCTTGCGCCAGACAATCAGGGGCGTGATGGCTTCGGTAATCTCAATCGGCACATTACGCACGCCAGATGGAAAGGGAGTTGCCGAAAGCCCATCCTGCTGCGGTCGGGCACCCGCACCGCCTGAATGGAAAGTGGTGACGTTGAAGGTGCGTATCGCGCTGCCTTCCATGCCGGTCAATCCATGGCCCGCCAGCAGGCTGAGATTCCAAAGGCTGGAAGTGCCTTCTGCCGGCACGGTATTTGGCAGCGCCTGGTCAAGGCAGCCATAGACAACATCTGGCAACATATGCCCCATGACTGAACGTGCATAAACCGCAGCCGGATGCGGCGCATTGAGGATTGTATTCTCCGGCGCCGTCACGATCACGGCATCCAGCGTGCCCGTGTTATTCGGAATCCAGGGGGCAAGGGCCGCCTTTACGCCAAAGGATGTATAGGCTTCCGTGTAGCACATCGGGCAATTGATGGCGTAGCGCGACAAACCTGACGTACCGGTAAAATCTACCAGCACTCGGTCACCTGAAATGGTGAGCGTCGCAACAAGCGTGACTGGCGCTTCAAAGCCATCAATGGTCATGCGTGCCGTCCAGGAACCTTGCGGCAGCTTTGCGATGATATCGGCCATGGCGCGACGGCTGCGAGAGATAATTTCCTCCCCCAGATGATCAAGATCAGCCAGGTTGAATTCACGCATCATTTCCCGCAGCCGCTTTCCGCCTGTCTCATTGCAGGCAACAAGTGCGTAGATGTCGCCCACCACCTGCACCGGTTCCCGGACATTGGCGCGCACGATGCCGAGAAGGTCTTCATTCATCCGTCCCTCACGCGCCAAGTGCATGAGCGGAATATAGAGGCCTTCGTGATAAATTTGTCGTCCTTCGGCACTTACGCCCAAGCCGCCAATATCCACCACATGCGTTGTGCATGCAAAAAGCGCGACTGTCCTTCCATCCAGGAAAATCGGCGTCACCACGGTCAGATCAAAAAGATGCCCGGTGCCCTTCCATGGATCATTGGTGATCAGGATGTCGCCATCCTTCAGTGTCTCAGCGGGGAAGGCATCAAGGAAATGCACGACCGAGCGCGCCATGGAATTGATATGTCCAGGCGTACCCGTGACTGCCTGAGCAAGCATCCGCCCCTTCATATCGAAGACGCCGGCAGAAATGTCGCCCGCTTCGCGCGCCGCGGTGGAGAAGGCAGTACGCACCAGGGTCTGCGCCTGTTCCTCGACGACAGAGAGCAGGCGGTTCCAAAGAATCTGGATTTCGATTTCGCCGATCATTTTGCTCATCAGGCGATCCTCTCGATCAGAATATGGCCGGCAGCATTGGGGCCAGCACGGAAGCCTTCGGGTACCAAGGTTGACGTTTCAGCCTCCACAATCACCGCCGGCCCGTTGATACGCGCACCAGGCAAAAGGCTTGCGCGATCATAAATCGAAGCATCAACCAGCTGACGCACACCAGGGTCCATGATGCGCCGCATGCCTGAAGGCGTGGGTGCTGCGGCAGCCGGAGGGTCCGGGATGCGCGCGGGCAATGGTTTGGCTTCTGCCAGTGAGAGTGTCCAGGTCAACACTTCGATTTCGAGCTTTGGAATCGTGCGTCCATAAAGCGCGCGGTAGGTCGCCTCAAAAGCAGTGCGGAATGCGGCTTCGCTATCCGCGCCATAGGGGCCTGCAGGAAGGGCCACCGCAACCTCATGCCCCTGACCGCGATAGCGCATGAAGCCGGTGCGTACTTCAAGCAGCGCTGCGTCTGGCGCGCCCAGGCGCACAACCGCCTCAGCCTCCGCCCGCATGGAATCATAAAGGCCATTGACCAACGGCCCATCAAAGGCATTCAGGCTGACAAGGCGCGTGCGCACCACTTCATAGCCGATCGGCGCAGCAAGAAAGCCATGCGCGGAGCCCACACCTGCCCCTACCGGCACCAATACGCGATCCATGCCGAGCTTCTGTGCCATGCGTACAGCATGCAGCGGTGCGGCGCCGCCAAAGGCAATCATGGTGCGCCCACTTGTTTCCTTGCCATTTTCAACCGCATGCACACGCGCCGCATTGGCCATGGTTTCGGTAACGATTTCAGTAATGGCAAGCGCTGCTTCCGGTGGCGTCATGCCAAGAGTTTTTCCCACACCAGTATGACACGCGGTTTG
>JBILPX010000410.1:0-2605 GCA_044373565.1 Roseomonas sp. | reverse complement strand
GGACATGAATTCGGCTTTCAGCGTTTTTTCAACACCGTCCAGCGCTTCCTTTTGAACGCTTTCCATCCGCAGCATGCGCATGACCACTTCCATGGCGAAGCTTTCGGGCAGCATGGAAAGCACCCGTGCCGCATGTTCGGCCTTCACCTTGGTCAGCACAACCGCTACCGTCTGCGGGTATTCGTTCTTGAGGTAATTCGCCAGAACCGCCTCATTCACATTACCAAGCTTGTCCCACATGGTCCGTCCAGCAGGACCACGGATTTCTTCCATGATTTGCGAAACGCGTTCGCGCGGCAGCGTGCGCAGCAGCATGCGTTCCGTCGTTTCCCATGTACCGACAAGATTGCCGGTCTGGCCGATGGTTTCGGTGAATTCGCGCGCCAGATCCTCAACCGTGGAAGCCGAAACCGTGCCAAGGCTGGCCATGGCCTGAGAGATATCGCGGATTTCATCCTCATGCATCATGGCGAAGAGCTTGGAAGCATGGTCCTCACCCACCGCCAGCATGAAGGTCGCGGCCTTTTGCGGGCCGCTCATTTTGCCGCTCATGCCGGTTCCTCGGGTGGGGCTATCCAGCGCCTGATGACGTTGAGCGATTGATCGGGGTTACTTTCCACCAATTGCTTAAGCTGATTGATCGACGAAGCCCGCATCTGACCCTGCACCATGGCCAGGGTAACCATGGCGTCCTGTTCAGCGCTACTAGCACCAGTCACCGCGGGTAAGCCGCCGCCAGCCCCGGTAAGTGCCGCACCACCCGCCGCCCCGGCAAGCGCGCCACCAGGTGCCGGCTTGGCCAGCGTCACCAAACGCCGCACGGCTGGCCGCCCCAACAACAGAATGGCAATCAGCGCAATCAGGGCAAAAAGTGCGCTTTCCACAATGCGCGCCACTGAGGAGGAGGTGAACGCAATATCAAAGAAGCCGCGTTCGCCACTATCTAACGGCAAGGGTGGTTCGGCGAAACGCATCGCCACCACTTCCACCTTATCGCCCCGACGTTCATCAAAACCAACGGAGCTCCGCACCAATGTCGCGATCCGCGCCAATTCCTCAGCCGAGCGTTCACGATATTGCGGCGCCCCACTGGCCTGTGGTTCCCAAACGCCATCCACCAGCACACCGATACTGATGCGCCGGACAATAGGCTGGTCACGCGTTGTGCTGCGCGTGGTGCGGCCAATTTCGAAATTGGTGGTTTCTTCCTGGCGGCTTTCCTGTGTACTGCCGGGGGTGTTTTCATTGCCAGGCAGGTTGTTCTGCACGGTTGTCGGTGCAGGTTCTGAACCGCGTGAGCTTTCCTGCACGCTCTGCTGACTGCGCGCCACCTGATTATCGGGGTCGAAGCGTTCTTCCGTAATCTGGACGCGGTCAAAATCCATATCCACAGAGGCTTCGGCCCGCACCCGCCCGGAGCCAAGGCTGCGTTCCAACATTTCCTCAACCGAACGCGCCAAACGCAGTTCCTGGCTACGCCGAATTTCATCTTGCGATGCCGCCGCCGCTGGGCCGGACAATGCCTGACCGCCACGTGCCAGAAGCGCCCCGCGCGAATCAACAATGGAAACATTCTGTGGCCGCAACCCAGGGACGCCGGTGGAGACCAAATGCAGCACGGCCTGGATCGCTTCCCGATCAAGACGCTGTGCGCCCTGCATAGTCAGCATCACGGAAGCCTGAGCATCGCCGCGTTCACGCGAAAAAGCTTCACGTCGCGGCAGTACCAGATGCACGCGCGCCGCGCGCACCCCGGATAGGGAGGCAATGCTGCGCGCCAATTCGCCTTCCATGGCGCGCACACGATTCATATCCTGCTGAAATGGTGTGGTGGTCAGACTTTCATTACGATCGAAGATTTCGTAGCCAACATTACCACCCGCTGGCAAGCCTTCACGCGCAAGCGAAAGCCGCACCCGCCCCACCTGATCATCTGACACCATGATCCGAGAGCCATTACCTTCAACGCGATACGGAACCTTGGCGCGGTCAAGCGCAGCGATTACCTGCCCGGCATCACGCTGTTCCAAATCGGCGTATAGAAGCCCCATGACGGGCTGACCGGCCCGAACCACGAGCCAGACCAATAGTCCAAGCACAAGCATAGCCGTGCCGAACAAGGCCCCCAAGCGCCACATCCCCAAGGCGCGCAATTGAGCGACGAAATTTCCCATCACCCCCACCCCTTATCCACAAAGCGTTCCCCGAGCCGTAGATTCGCCTGAGATGGAACTGTATACCACGATAGGCAAAAATTTCCTCAAGAGAAAAGGTAAAAACAAAGGAGATTTATCAAAAAAAAAGCTTTATATCTCTTTTTTTATTCAACAAATCACCCATCAACACGCCAAGAGCGGCAAAAAAGGTTCAGCCTGCTTCCACCAAGGGTGGCGAAGGCTTTATCCGGCTATTCACGTCATGATTCGTCACCCTGACGCGTCGCTGCGTCACCTTGGCCCCGGCAGACCAGGGGCCCACCAAGTCGCCAGGACCTCAGACCCCTGTTCTGACACTGCGAAGCTTATCGAAGCTGACCTGCAATTGGCCGAGCTGGAGCTTAAGATCACCCCCCACCCTGTCGGCCCCAGTCACCTTGCCGATGGTC
>JBILPX010000409.1:0-2607 GCA_044373565.1 Roseomonas sp. | reverse complement strand
CTTACCTTCAAGCATATTTGGCATGTGGCGTTCCTCCTGCTTCTGCACTGGCCGGAGACTAGACCCGGCTTGCTGGGTCGTGAAGCCGGGTTGCTGGTTTGGGCGCCGGCGCCTAGATGGGGTTCGTAACACAGGGGGCGGATGTGGCGTTGGTATCGCTACAGGGCGTAGGCAAGACGTTTTCGGGCCGAACAGGCGCCTGGGAAGCCGTGCGCGACTTCAGCCTTGACCTGGCGGAGGGCGAGTTCTTCTGCCTGCTTGGCACATCAGGCTGCGGCAAGACCACGGTATTGAATATGGTGGCCGGGTTTGAAGCCCCCACGGCTGGCAGCATTCTGCTGGATGGCGCGCCGGTAGAACGCCCGGGCGCTGATCGCGGCGTGGTCTTTCAGGGCCATGACAGCCTTTATGAATGGCTGACCGCGCTCGACAACATCGGCTTTGGCTTGCGCCTGCGCGGCCTGGGACGGGCAGAACGGCGGGAGAAGGCCGAGCATTTCCTGCGTATGGTCGGCCTGACCGGGCAGGGGGCGAAGCATCCTTCGGAGCTTTCCGGCGGCATGAAGCAGCGCATTCAGATTGCGCGCGCTTTGGCGAATGACCCGCGCATGCTGCTGATGGATGAACCCTTTGGCGCGCTGGATGCGATGACCCGCGCGGTGTTGCAGGGGGAACTCAGCCGCATCTGGGCGGAGACCAAAAAGACCGTGCTGTTCATCACGCATGACATTGAAGAAGCCTGCGCGCTGGCGACACGTGTTGGGGTGATGCGGCGGGGCCCGGGCGGCACACTCAAGGCCATTGTGCCGGTGGATTTGCCCTTCCCGCGCGAACGCACGTCAGATGACTTCATGCGGGTGTTTCGCGAAGTACATGCCCTTATTCATGATGAGATCCACGGTGCGCACTGATCGTTGGGCCACCATTGGCGGCTATATCACGGGCTTCGCCTTGCTGTTTCTGGTCTGGCATCTGGCGGCCACCTATTTGGTGAAATCCACCTTGTTTCCACCACCAGGGCCGGTGCTGGCACGCGGCTGGATGCTGATTGAAGATGGCATTCTGCAGGAACAAATCGTCGCGTCTTTGCGCCGCATTGCGCAGGGCTTTCTGCTGGGTTCGGCCATTGGCATACCGATTGGGCTTGCGATTGGGTCCTTCAAGCCAGTGCGCTGGTTGCTGGAACCCTGGACTGAATTCTTCCGCTTTATCCCGGCTGTCGCCATGATTACGGTTTCGGTGATCTGGTTTGGCATTGGCGAAGAAAGCAAGGTCTTCCTGATTGCCTATACGACCATCTTCGTCGTGATCATCTCGACCGCCGCCGGTGTGGGCGCGGTGGGGCGGGATAAGATCAGGGCAGCGCAATGCCTGGGCGCCAATCGCTGGCAGGTCTTTGGCCTGGTCGCGCTGCCAGCGACAGTGCCCTATATCCTGACTGGAATGCGGCTTGCCATGTCAAATGCTTTTGTCACGATTGTCGCGGCGGAACTGATCGCTTCCAATGATGGGCTTGGCAAGATGCTATGGGATGCCAGGCTTTTTATGCAGATCGAGGATATTTTCGTGGCCCTGGTCGCGCTTGGCCTGCTGGGCTTTGCGACCGATCGCAGTTTTCGTTTTCTGATCCGCGCCTTTGCTGGGCGCTTCAACGCAACCGTCTGAAAAAGGGAGATTTCACCATGCTTCGTCGTTCCATCCTGGCGCTGCCGGCTGCTGCCGCAGGCGCCTATATCCTGCCAGCTTCCGCGCAAACGCCGACCAAGATCACCATCGCAACCGGTGTTGATCCTTCCTTCGCGCAGTTTTACGTCGCCAAGGAAGGTGGGTTTTTCGAACGCAATGGCCTGGATGTCACGGTGAATACCGGGCCATCGGGCAGCGCCATGATTGCGTTTTTGATCGGCAATCAGATTAATTCTGCCTATGGCGCCGAACAGGCCGGCGTTTCCGCCCATGTGCGTGATCCCAATGTTGTGGCGGTTGCCGAAGGTGTGGCGCTGATGCGCTGGCTTTCCGTGGTGGGCCGTGGCGTGGAGAATATGGAAGCGCTGAAGGGCAAGCGCGTGGGTGTGGCACGCGGCACGGGTAGCGAAACCTTCTGGCTTTCCGTGGTGTCGCGGCTTGGCCTCAACCAAGCCGACTACACCATTGTGAATGTGGAAGCGCCGGAAATGGTCGCTGCCATGGAACGCGGCAACATTGATGCGTTTGTCGTGTGGGAACCCTGGCCAACCCGCGCGATGCGCGCCATTCCGGGCAGCAAGATCCTGCTCAGCAACGACCAGATCGCGATCCAGAGCAATTTCATCTACATGAACAAGGGCTGGGCGGAAGCCAATCGCGCCACCACTGAACGGCTCATGCGGTCACTGGTGCAGGCAACCGAATTCACCGCCAGCAATCGTGACCAGGCGGTGCAGCAGGTGGCGCGTTTCCTGCGGCAGGATCGTGCCTTTATTGCCGAGCTGATGGGCAAGGTTGAATACCGCATGAACCTGACCAGCGACAGCGTTTCCTATGTGCAGCGCGCGATTGACCAGCTGCGCGGCATGAATCGGCTTGACCGCCGCGTCAGCAGGGTTCAGGGGATGTGGTAGGATGCGC
>JBILPX010000408.1:0-2616 GCA_044373565.1 Roseomonas sp. | reverse complement strand
CCGGCCTTGCGGAAGGCAGCGCGCATGATCTGACCATCAGCTGCGGCGGCGCTGTTGCGGAAGTGGTGTGTGAGACGATTTCCGCCGAGGAAGGCCGTCCGGTGCAGCGCGGCCATTGGTATGCGCTGATGGATAGCGTCAATCCCGAATTGCAAACTTGGCTGGCCGCGCATCCCGGCCGCTATGTGCTGCGCATGACGCTGCCGGATGGGCTTTCTGGCCCCGACAAGGCAGCGGAATTGCACAGGCGCATCATGGCCATGCTGGGCGCAGAAAAGCGCCAGGATAGTAGCGCCGACGCAGTGCTGAAGCTTGACCCGCTGGTGCTGGCGGGCGCGCAGGCTGATCCCCTTCCAGGGCGGCTCCGTCAGCAATTCGGGCCAGAGGCGCATTTGGCTGTAACCGGCGATCCCGCCGGCGGATCGGTCTTTTTGCTGGCGGCGCGTGCCGGTCAGGAAAACAGTATTTCTGACGCGGTGGCAGCGCGCATGGCGGGTGCCGCGGCGGAACGTTTATCGGGTGCCAAGCCCGGCATTGTTTCGGTCTTCATCGAAGATATGGATCGCGCCGAATGGCGAAGCCTGCGCGATGAATTGGCGCTGGAAGGTGCCGTGCGGCGTTTTCTGGCAGGCACAGCCGCGCGGCGCGTGGTGGCGGCGGCCTGTTCTTCGCGCGCCGAGCTTTTCGGCCTGGCGCCACCTGATGCGGTTCCGGGTGGGGAGCTGCGCTTTCGCAACCCATCCCACCCTGCCGCGAAATCAGCCGCACTTGCGCCGGCGATACTTTCGACGAGCAGCTGACGCTCTGAATGACGCTATCGCTGGTGGTTATGCGCCATCAACGCCCGGTGAATTGCGGGGCGCGCTTGTTCAGGAAGGCGCTAACGCCTTCCTGGAAATCGGCGCTGGTGAAGCACATGGTCACCAGGTCATCACCCTCAACTTCACTGGTGGCCTTGCGCAGCCGGCGGATCGCTTCCTTGGTGGCGCGCAACGTCAGCGGCGCGAGGCCAGAGATATTGATGGCCAATTCCATGGCGCGCGCCGACACATCATCAGGTGTTTCCAGCATTTCGGAAATCAGCCCGATATGCTTTGCCTCATCGGCGGAAAACAACCGCGCGGTCATGATCATTTCAGTGACGGCAGCGGGGCCGACCAGCGCATAGAAGCGCGCGAAGTTGTGCATGTTGAGAATATTGCCGAGCGTCTTCGCGATCGGCAGGCCGAAGCGGGCACCCTTATCGGCGATGCGGATATCGCAGCAGCCGGCAATGCCAAGCCCGCCGCCCGTGCAGGCGCCGGTAATGGCCGCGATCACGGGCTTTGTGCAGCTCTCGAGCGCGCCCAAAACCTTATCAATGCGCGCTTCGTAATTCAGCGCGTCTTCGGCGGTGCGGAATTCGCGGAATTGGGAAATATCTGTGCCTGAGGCGAAGGCCTTACCGCCAGCGCCCATAATGACCCAAACCCGAATCGCAGGATCGGCGCTGATTTCATCGGCCAATTCAGCCAGCCGCGCATACATGGCGAAGGTCATCGCATTGCGCGCTTGCGGGCGGTTGAAAGTGGTCCAGGCAATGCCGCCTTCGCGGATTTCGTGCAGCAGGTCTTCGGTCATGGTCAGGTTCCTCGGCTTTGGGATGCGCATGGGTAGCGCGCGGCGCTGGCGCGTCAACCCGCTCCCTTGCCGAGGGCCAGACAGAATGCCAACAAGGCGTCGAATTTTCTCGGAGATACCGCCATGATGCCGCTTTCCCGCTTCACCGTGCTTGACCTCACGCGCGTCCGTTCCGGCCCCACCTGCGTGCGTCAGCTCGCCGATTGGGGGGCGAATGTGATCAAGGTGGAAGCGACCGATGAGGTTGATACGGGGAAGGGCATGGGCGGGGAGCGCCATGGCCCGGATTTCCAGAATACGCATCGCAACAAGCGCGGCATGACGCTGAATTTGAAGGCGCCCGAGGGCTTGGCGGCCTTTCATCGCCTGGTCGCCAAGGCCGATGTTGTCGTGGAGAATTATCGCCCGGATGTGAAGGAACGCCTGGGGATTGATTTCGTAGCATTATCGGCGGTGAACCCGCGCATTGTGCTGGGCTCGATTTCCGGCTTTGGCCAGGATGGGCCCTATGCCAAGCGCCCGGGCTTTGACCAGATTGCCCAGGGCATGGGTGGTATCATGAGTGTGACCGGCCTGCCCGGTCAGGGCCCGGTGCGCGCCGGCATCCCCGTCGCTGACCTGACGGCTGGGCTTTACACCGCGATCGGCATTCTGGTGGCGCTGCTGGAACGTGAAACCACGGGCAAAGGCCGCTGGGTGCATACCAGCCTGCTGGAAGCCATGATCGCCATGATGGATTTCCAGGCGACGCGCTGGACCATGAAGGGCGATATCCCTGGCCAGGCCGGCAATGATCACCCGACCACGACGCCAACCGGCCTGTTCCGCACCAAGGACGGGCTGATGAACCTGGCCGGTGGCGGGCAGCAAATGTGGGATCGGATTGTGGCCACGCTGGGCATTACCGAAGAAGCCAAGGACCCGGCCTTCGCCACCGACAAAACGCGCCACGCCAATCGCGACAAGACCAATGCGCTGCTGCAATCGCGCCTGATC
>JBILPX010000121.1:0-8573 GCA_044373565.1 Roseomonas sp. | reverse complement strand
CGATGGTGAAGCCAATGCCCGCCGCCGCCCAGCCGGAATAGCTGTTCAGCATGGACACAACCACAGGCATATCAGCGCCACCAATCGGGATGATCAGCAGGAAGCCCAGCACCAAGGACAGGATGGCAATCATCCAGAACAGCACATCACTGCCCGTGATCACGAACAACACCACCAGCACCGCCAGCAAAATGCCAAGCCCCAGGTTCAGCATATGCTGACCCTTGAACATGATGGGCGCGCCAGACATGCGGCCATCCAGCTTCGCGAAGGCAATCACAGAACCCGAGAAGGTGATGGCACCAATCGCAAGACCCAGTGACATTTCAACGAGCGACGCGCCCTTGATATTGCCGCGCACGCCAATGCCGAAGCTTTCCGGTGCGTAGAACGCCGCCGCCGCCACAAACACCGCCGCCAGACCCACCAGCGAATGGAAGGCCGCAACAAGCTGCGGCAGCGACGTCATTTGAATGCGTTGGGCAACAATGGTGCCGATGGCGCCGCCAATGGCGAGCCCCGCAATCACCAGCCCAATGCCGCTAATGCTCATGCCCGGCTTCAGCAAGGTGGCGACAATCGCCACCGCCATGCCGATCATGCCAAGCATATTGCCCTGGCGGCTGGTTTCCGGATGGCTCAAGCCGCGCAGCGCCAGGATGAACAGCACTGACGCAACAAGATAAGCCAGTGTCAAAAGGGTCGTCGCCATGGCGTCAGCTCCCCTTCTTCTTGAACATGGCCAGCATTCGCCGCGTCACCATAAAGCCGCCAAAAATATTTACGGCAGCAAGCGTCACGCCGATGAAGCCGAAAATCTTCGCGGCTGTGCCTTCCGCAGTGCCGGCGGCGAGGATAGCACCCACCACGATCACCGATGAAATGGCATTGGTCACACCCATCAGCGGCGAATGCAGCGCGGGGGTCACATTCCACACCACATGATAGCCGACAAAGCAGGCGAGCAAGAAGATTGTCAGCAAATACAGAAAGGGCTCAGCCGCCGCAGCCATGGGGGCCACGGCTTCCGCCGCCCGGCGGGCCTGTTCAGCCAATTCCAGCGCGCGCTGTGCCGTGCTGGCCGCCTGATTGGCGAGTTCGGTCGCGTTCATCCGAATTCTCCTTAGCCTGCCTGAGCCGGCTTCATTTGCGGGTGCACTACGGCGCCGCCGCGCGTGAGCGCAACACCCTTCACAATGTCGTCATCTTCGGGGAGTTTCGGCGCCTTCGCGTCCTTATCCCAGAAGGTCGTCAAGAAGGTCAGCAGATTGCGCGCATAAAGCGCGGAAGCCGCCGCCGGAATGCGCCCGGGCCAATTAGTATAGCCCAGAATCTTCACGCCATTTTCAGTGACGAAAAGCTCACCCGGCCTCGTCAGCGCGCAATTGCCGCCAGCATCGGATGCGATATCCACAATCACGGAACCGGGCTTCATGGCAGCGACCATCTCGGCCGTCACCAGAATGGGCGCGCGGCGGCCTTGCACCAAAGCGGTGCAGACAACCACATCCTGCTTGGCGATATGCGCTGCCACCACTTCCGCCTGCTTCGCATAGAAAGCGGCGGAAAGCTGCTTGGCATAGCCGCCTGCGGTCTGCGCGGCCTTGCTTTCCTCATCCTCGTAACCCACGAAGCTGGCACCGAGGGATTTGATTTCTTCCTTGGCGGCGGGGCGCACATCGGTGGCGGATACACGGCCACCCAGGCGCCGCGCGGTGGCGATGGCCTGCAAGCCCGCAACACCCGCACCCATGATGAAGGCATTGGCCGCGGGCACGGTGCCGGCGGCAGTCATCATCATCGGAAAGCCCTTGTCATAGGCGGTCGAGGCTTCAACCACGGCACGGTAGCCCGCCAGATTAGCCTGGGAAGACAGCACATCCATGGATTGCGCGCGGGTGATGCGCGGCAGCAATTCCATGGAGCAAGCGTCAATCCCGGCAGCGGCATAACGCCCGGCGGCGTCAGCATCGGCGGCAAGGGTCGCGATCAGCAGCGCCCCGCGCGGGATCAGCGCCAACTCATCCAACGCGCCTTCGCCGGCGGCGAGAGGGGCGCGCACCTTCAGCACGATATTGGCGCCCGCCAGCGCCCCGGCGGCATCGGCAGCCAGGCTGGCGCCCGCTTCCGCGAAGGCAGCATCGGTAAAGCCAGAGGCCAAGCCCGCACCGGCTTCAACAGCCAGGGTGCAGCCCATGCCAATCAGCTTCTTCACGGTCTCCGGCGTCGCGGCAACCCGCGTCTCACCGGCCCGGCGTTCTTTCAGAACGGCCACTTTCATAAGGGATACCCCCACAGGACTAGATTGTGCGCCGCACTACAGGTGCCGCGCCCTGGTGTCCACCCAGGCAGGCCCTTCCAGAAGGGGGTGGGACGCCAAATTGCAAGCCCGGAGAGGAGTTCTTGGGTCGAGATATGCCTTGCGCTTGGGGATTTCCCGGGCCCAGACTTGGCCTGACTGCGATCAACGCAGCGGGAGGAAACCATATGTCCATGAACCGCCGCCATTTGGCGCTGGCTGGGGCCGCGGCCCTGACACTCGCCCAACTTACCCCCTCACCCGCCCTGGCCCAGGGCAGCGATGCCGCTGGCGTCGCTGCGGCGGTGGAGGCGCTGACCAAGGCCATGCTGGCCGGGGACCGGGCCGGGATGATGGCCGTGACGCATGAAAGGCTCAGCTACGGCCATTCCGCCGGCCGGATCGAAAACCGCCAGCAATTCATTGATCCGCTGGCGAACAAGACCTCGATCTTCCGGTCCATGAATGTTTCGGATCAGACGATTGATGTCGTGGGCGATGACGCCATTGTGCGCCATGTGCTGCGGGGCGAATCCGAAAGCAATGGGCGCGTGAACCCGGTGAATATCGGTATTCTCCAAGTCTGGAAGAAACAGGCCGATGGCTGGAAGCTGCTCGCGCGGCAGGCGTTCACGCGGCCAAGCTGAATTTCAGGCGACCCGATCTGGGCCGCCCTGAAAGCCAATCTCGCAAACACTGCCGCCGTGAAAGCGCGCGGCAGGGCTGCCGGGTGCGGCGGTTTTATCGGCCAATTCGGCGGCCCAATCTTCCGCATTGTCACGCGGCGTGAAGCCGATATGGGCGCGCGCTGCGCCATCCCCGCCCCATTTGGCGCGGCTATTGGCGGAAACGCCGTAGAGCACCAAAAAACGAAAGCTGGGCGCCAGAACGGCGGCGCGCGCGAGCGCTGCCATATCCCCATGGCTGATCCAGCCGCCCAATTCCCGCGCATTGCCGGGGCGGGCGCGAAAGGCGCCAATGCGCAGGCACGCAACCTCCATGCCAAATTTATCCGCGTGCAAGCGCGCGAGCGCCTCACCATAGGCTTTGCTCGCCCCGTAAAAACCACTGGGACGCGGCGGCACATCTGGGCCAACAGGTTCTTCGGCCGGATAAAACCCAATCACATGATTGCTGGAAGCGAAAATGATGCGCTTCACGCCATGCTGGCGCGCCGCGGCAAAAACCGTATGCGTGCCATTGATATTGGCGTGCAGGATCTCATCCGGGCTGCCGCCGGTCTCGCGCGGGATGCCGGCCAAATGGAACAGGCAATCCACGCCCAGCATGGCTTGGTCCATCACCGCCGCGTCAGTGATATCGCCCATGATGGTTTCTGCAGCCGCTGCATCCGCAATGAGGCGTTGATCCAGCAAGCGCAGCACCCCGGCTGTATCCACCAGCGCGGGCCGAATGACGCTGCCAATTTCGCCCGCCGCGCCGGTGATCAGCAGGCGGCGCCATCTTGGGGAAGGGGTGCTCATTCTGCGGTGATCTTCGCCTCGGCAACAATGCGGCCAAGCTTTTCGGATTCCGAAATCATGAAGGCCTGGCTTTCTTCCAAGCTGAAGCCCTGCACCTGCAGCCCCTGTTCTTCGAAACGTGCGCGCAGCGTGGGTTCGCGCATGGCGGAAAGGACAATGCCATGCAGGCGGCGCATGATCGGTTCTGGCACGGCGGTTGGCGCAAAAAGCCCGAAGAAATTGACCAACTCATAATTGGCCATGGGGGCGAATTCCGCGACGGCACCGACATCCGGCAATTGCGCCATGCGTTCGCGCGATGTCACGCCAATGGCGCGGATGCGCCCATCGCGGATCAGCGAAAGCCCCGACGCCAGCGAGTTATAGCCAAACTGCACCTGCCCCGAGGCGATATCCAGGACCGCTGGCCCGGAACCGCGATAGGGCACATGCAAAGTATCCACCCCTGCCACGCGATTGAACAATTCCCCCGCCAAATGCTGCGGATTGCCAATGCCCGACGAAGAGTATGAGAATTTCCCCGGATTGGCCCGCGCCGCCGCAACCAATTCCGCGACATTGGTAAAGGGCGCGCCCGGGAAACCCATGATCACGATCGGCACCTTCACCATGACCATGACAGCGCGCATATCCCGCCCTGGGTTATAGGGCAGGCGTTCCTTGTACATATGCGGGTTGATCGCGGTTTCTCCGGCGCCGCCCAGCATCAGCGTATAGCCATCCGCCGGCGAATTGCAGAGCGCCTGCGCGCCGATAATGCCTGCCGCGCCGGAACGGTTCTCCACCACAACCGGCTGCCCAAGCGCCGCGCGCAAAGGTTCGGCGATCAGTCTTGCCGTGATGTCCTGACCACCCCCGGCCGCATAGGGCACCAGGATGCGGACAGGACGATTTGGATAGCCATCCTGTGCGCGAAGAATGCCCGGACTTGCCAGAATGCCCGCGCCCAAAAGCGCGGCACTGCGTCTGCTGATCATGTTTTCTCCTGCCCCGGGGCTTGGTGCCCCGGAATTATTTGCAGGAAGCCTAAAGCAGTTTCGCCCGGTCGTGAAATCAGCCCGGGTTCGCGGTTGGCGGAACACCTGCTTCGGTCAACGCCGCTTGTTGCCGTTCAGCCACTTTCGCCACATCAAAATCAGCGACCAATTCCTGGAACAGTTGATGCCAGTTTAGTTTGGCATTGAGCCGCAGGAACACCGCACCAAGCCCAATCGCCGCGCGATCCATCAGCGGGAATTCGCGCGGGATGCGCACGCCGCCGGTGCGCTTCAGCCCGGCATGCACTTCCTCGGCAATTTTACGCCCATATTGGGTGTCATCGCTTTCCTGAATGGGCCGCACGCGGTCATCCAGAAGCGGTTCGTAAAGGAAGCGCGCCCAAAGGTTCAGCACTTCCATCGTCTCGCGCTTTAAATCCTTGAAGCCCCAGATGCGATAGGCTTCCGCCGCCTTGTCGAAATCCTCATCCCGCACGGCTTCATACAGCATGATCACGCCGCCTACGAAGCGTGGGTCGAAAATCCGCACCACGCCGAAATCAAGCAAATTGATCCCAAAGCCATCATTATCCGGCAGGTCAGAGCGTACCTGATAATTGCCGAGATGCGGATCGCCATGGATCACACCATAGCGATAAAACGGCACATACCAGGCGCGGAACAAGGCGCGGGCATAGGCTGCGCGTTCTTCCTCGGGCGGGTCTTCGTCAATGCGTGCCTGAATGGCGCGGCCATCCAGCCAGGACATCGTCAGCAAGCGCTTGGTGCAAAAGGCTTCCACCGGCACGGGCACGCGCACGCCCGGCACATCACGCAGCATAATGCCGTAAAGCCGCTGCTGCGATGCTTCGCGCAGATAATCCAGTTCTTCGCGCAAGCGTTCGGAAAGCTCCAGATAGGCTTCCTCATTCTCAAGCGCGCTATCCATGCGGCGATAGAGGCTCATGGCGATTTTCAATTGCCTGAGATCAGCCTCAACCACGCTCGCCATATCCGGGTATTGCAGCTTGCAGGCCACGCGCTGGCCATCGGGCAGTACGGCGCGATGCACCTGGCCGAGGGACGCTGCGGCGGCGGCTTCGCGTTCAAAGGATTTGAACTTGCTTTCCCAGGCCGGGCCCAATTCGCTCATCATACGCCGGCGCACAAAGGGCCAGCCCATGGGTGGCGCATTGGCCTGAAGGGTCGCCAATTCCTTGGCGATTTCGGGCGGCAGCGCATCCGGCACTGTGGAGAGGAATTGCGCGATTTTCATCATGGGACCCTTGAGGGAACCCAGCACCGCCTTCAAATCCTCGGCATGCTTTTCGTCTGATTTCAGGCCGAATAGCTTATGCCCGGCAACACGCGCCGCCATGCCCGTAACGGCACCGGAAGTGCGCACCATGCGACGCACTTCGCCAAATATTGAATGGGCTTCACGATCTTCAGCCATCTGCGCGCTCGATCTCATCAATGAAGCCTGAAATCACATCAAGCCCGCGTGTCCAAAAGGCCGGGTCAGCAGCATTCAGCCCGAAGGGGGCGAGCAATTCCTTATGCCGCAAGGTGCCGCCGGCACGTAGCATGTCGATGTATTTGGCTTCGAAATCCTTCACACCGCCATCGCGATAAACGCCGTAAAGCGCATTCACCAGGCAATCGCCAAAGGCATAGGCATAGACATAAAAGGGCGTGTGGATGAAATGCGGGATATAGGACCAATAGACGTTGTAGTCAGACGAGAATTCAAAGGCCGGCCCCAGGCTTTCGATTTGCACCTGCATCCAAAGTTCACCGATCCGCTCCGACGAAAGCTCGCCCTTGGCGCGTTCATCATGCAGCAGGGTTTCAAACCGGTAGAACGCAATCTGGCGCACCACCGTGTTCAGCATATCCTCAACCTTGGCGGCGAGCAGCCCGCGTCGCTTGCGCGGATCGGCTTCCGCATCCAGCACGGCGCGGAAGGTCATCATCTCACCGAAAACGGAAGCGGTTTCAGCAAGCGTCAGCGGGGTTGAGGACATCAGATAGCCCTGCTCACCTGCCAGCACCTGATGCACGCCATGGCCCAATTCATGCGCCAGCGTCATCACATCCCGCGCCTTGCCGTGGTAATTCACCAGCAAATAGGGATGCGCCGAAGGCACGGTGGGGTGAGCAAACGCCCCCGATGCCTTGCCGGGGCGCAGTGCCGCATCAATCCAGGGCTTATCGAAGAATTGTCGGCCAATCTCAGCCAGGCGCGGGCTGAAAGCACCATAGGAATCCAGCACTTGGGAGACAGCCTTGGGCCAGGGGATCAGGCTGTCATCCTGATCCGGCAGCGGCGCGTTGCGGTCCCAATGTTGCAGCTTTTCCAGCCCAAGCCATTTCGCCTTCATGGTGTAATAGCGATGCGAAAGCCGCGGGAAGCTGGCGCGCACAGCGGAAACCAAAGCCTCCACCACCTCATCTTCCACCATATTGGCGCGGTTACGCGCGGAAGCTGGGCGCGGGTAGCGCCGCCACTTGTCAATAATTTCCTTGTCTTTCGTGAGCGTATTCGTGATCAGCGTGAATAGCCGCCCTTTGTCGGCGAAGGCCGCGGATACACCCTTGGCAGCGGCTTCACGCACCGCGCGATCCCCATCCGAAAGCCTGTTGAGCGCGTCAGAAACCGTCAGGCTTTCCGCGCCACTCGGCAGCGGCACGGAAACCTTCATGGTCGCGATGGTTTCATCAAACAGCCGGTTCCAGGCAGACCGGCCCGTCACTTCCTTCTCGTGCAGCAACCTTTCCGCCTCATCGGAAAGCTGATGCGGGCGGAACACGCGAAGGTCCCTGAGCCAAGGCCGGAAATGGGCCAGGGCAGGGGAGGCAGCGCATTTGCCATCCAGCACCGCATCTTCCAGCCGGTTCAATTCCAGCGTGAAGAAGATCAGATGGCTGCTGATCGTGGTCGCGCGTTCCTGCATGGTTTGATAAAACCGCCCGTTCGCCGGGTCTTCCGCATCGCCGCTGAAGACCAGCTGGGCGTAGGACATGACGCGACCCAGGATTTCCTCAATCGCCTCATATTCGGCAATCGCCGCCGCCAGGTCATTGCCTGAAATGGCGGTGAGCTTGCCGGCAAGCCTGGCCGAGAAGGCGCGGGCATTGGCCTCGGCGCGTTCAAGGTCGCGGGCAAGGGCCGGGTCATCCGGCGCCTTGTACAGGTCCGAAAGGTCCCAGACGGGGAGGTTGGCGGCGGCGGCACCGCCATCAAGCGGGGCGCGGAGCGGGGTGGGGATGGTGTTTCTGGTCACCCCTCTCATATAGACCGAAGCGGCGCGCGGCCAAGCGCCCAAGCGGGAGAAGGTGAGGCGAATGCCCTATACGGATCAAGGATGGCCCAATCTGCCGGCCATGATGCTGGCGCGGGCGCGGGAATGGCCGACCAAGCCGCTATTTCGCTTCTGGCGCAATAAGACGTGGCAGAGCCTGAATTGGGCGGAATTCGCGGGTCAGGTTGCGGCGCTGGCGGCGTTTCTGCGCGCCCAGGGCATCGCACCCGGGGATCGCGTGCTGCTGGTTTCCGAAAACCGGCCAGAATTCCCCATTGCCGATACCGCCATCATGGCGATCGGTGCCATTACCGTGCCGACCTATGTCACCAATTTGCCGAGCGACCACGCCCATATCCTGCGCGATTCCGGCGCGCGTTTTGCCATTGTCTCAACCGCAGCACTCGCCGCCCGCGTGCTGGAAGGCGCTGCCCTGGCCCATGGGCTGGATGGCCTGCTCTGCTGCGAAACCCCGCCCGAAGCGCCCGGGCTAGCCACCCATCTTTGG
>JBILPX010000120.1:0-8574 GCA_044373565.1 Roseomonas sp. | reverse complement strand
AATCCAACCACCCATGGAAGACCCTATCAGGATTTGCGGGCCTTCCGTCAGCGGCGCAATCACGCTGGCCGCATCCGCAGCCCAGCGCCCAATCGTGCCATCCTCAAACCGTCCTTCGGATGTGCCATGGCCGGAATAATCAAAGCGCAAAAACGCCTGCCCGCGCGCGGCGCACCATCCCGCGAGGAATTCCGCCTTGCTCCCGGTCATGTCGCTATTGAAGCCACCCAGGAACACCACGCCAGGCCCGCGCCCAGCCACGCGCCGCCAGGCCAGATGCACACCATCGCCGCGATCAAGCCGCCCGGTTTCTTCCTTCATGCGCGCGGTAATCCACGCGCGGCGAGGGAAGCAAACAACGCACCAATGCCATAGCGCCAGGGCGGGCATTCATCGGTGCGATCCACCTCATTCACCAGTACGCCAAGACGCGGCGATGCAATCCGCACCACATCCCCTTCCCGATGCGTGAAGCCCATGCCGGGCGCGCCACGATCCTTGGCGGGCGAGAATGGCGTGCCGAGATAAAGAACCGCACCATCCGGATATTGATGATGCGCACCAATCATTTGCGCAACCACATCAGCAGGATCACGGCTGATCGCGCCCACCGCGCCGCTTTCCGCCAATTCAAACCCATCGCGCCCCGTGATGGTCAGGCTGAGTTCCGCGCGCCGCACATCCTCCAAGGTAAAGCCCGCATCAAACAACCGGATCATCGGCCCCAGCGCGGCGGAAGCGTTATTGTCCTTCGCACGCCCCAGCAATAGCGCGCTCCGCCCTTCCACATCGCGCAGATTGACATCATTGCCGAGTGTCGCGCCCTGAATGCGCCCCTTGCCGTTCACCACCATCACCGCTTCTGGCTCCGGGTTGGACCAGGCGGAGACAGGATGCACACCAATCTTGCTACCCGTACCAACGGACGCCATGGCGGGGCATTTGGTGAAAATCTCCGCATCCGGGCCAATGCCCACTTCCAGATATTGGCTCCACCAGCCCTTGGCCAAAAGCGCTGCCTTCACGCGCATGGCTTCCGCGCTGCCGGGCAAGATCGCTGTCAGGTCATCACCAATAATGGCACGGAATTCAGCGCGCACTGCTTCCGCCTGGGTGGCATCACCGCGGCAGCGTTCTTCCACCACGCGTTCCAGCATGCTGCGCACATACGTCACGCCAGCGGCCTTCACGGTTTGCAGATCAATCGGTGACAGCAGGAAGGGCAAGCCAGCGTCGCGCGCATCCCAGGCCGCATTGGTGAACAGCGCTGCCAGATCAAGCGTGATGGGCTGGCCGCGCCGGGTGATGGCGCCAATCGCGTCATCCTCTTCCAGGAATCGCGATGCGGTGCCGAAAGCGGGCGTCAGATCATGGGCGGTGCCGCGCGCAAAGCCGATCACGCAGGGCCCTTCGGGCCGCATGATGCGGGCGCAGAAATGCCCCTCGGTGAAATCCACCGGCAAATGGCTAGATGAAATCTGCATGGCGCCCCCCTGTGTTCTTGCGGGGTCATTTTGCGTGAAGTGGCGCCGCATCGCCAGGGTGCTTGCGCTGCATCAAGGAGCCGGGCTGCGAAACCGGCTTGTCTCCGCCAATGCTGGAAATGATCGCCGCGCACCCCTTCCTTTCCGCCGCTGGCCCAGCGGCGGCCAGCGCCTTACTTGCGGCGGCGCAGCTTTTCTCCGCGCCGCGCCGCGCCGTGATTTTCGCCCCCGAAGCGGCGCATGAGGCGCTTTATCTGCTACTGGAAGGCTCGATCGGGCTTTCCATGCGGGGGGCGGACGGCACGCGCGGCCTGCTTGAGATCATCGGCCCGGATGAGTGCTTCTTGATGCCAGCGGTGATCCTGGGCGGCATCTGGCCCTTCGGCGCAGAGGCTTTGGCGCCAAGCCGCTTGCTCCGCATCCCGGCCGAAGCCTTTCACGCCGTCATGGTGCAGGATTCGCTGCTGGCCAAAGCAAGCCTCGCGTACATGGCGCGCCAATGGCAGGGTCTGGCGGACCAGCTCATTGAAATGAAACTCACCAAGGCGAGTGAGCGCGTGGCGCATTTCCTGATCGGGCGCCTGATGCCTAGCGGGCGGGTCGCCATGCCGGAACCGCGCGCGGCCATTGCCGCCCGGCTCGGCATGACACCGGAAAGCCTGTCGCGCGTCATGCATGGGCTGGAAGCAGCCGGCCTGGTGCGGTTGCAGGGCCGGCGCGTGGATGTGCTGGATGCCAAGGCGCTCAGCCAGGGGGCACGGGCTTCCGGCCATTAATTTATGCGGTTAGGCTGCCCCCATAACGGAGGATAGCCCATGGCCCGCGTACCTGATCGTTCTGTGGAAGATTTGGCGGAAGCCGATCGAGACCTGCTGAAGCGCCCCATCGCGCTGCATAAGGCATTGACCAATAGCCCCAAGGCGGCGCGGGCCTTTTCGGGCCTGGGACAATTCATCCGCTACGGGTCGCGACTCGACCCGCGGCTGCGCGAATTGGCCATTCTGCAAGTGGGCTGGCAGGCGCGTTCACCCTATGAATGGTCGCATCACGTGAAGATCGGCAAGGATTTCGGCGTGAGCGATGCCGATATCCATGCCCTGATCGCGGAAAGCGCGGGCCAGCCTTCGGCGCTTGAACCGCTGGCCAAGCAGGTGCTGCGGGCGGCGCGGGAAGCAGCCGCGGGGCCGGGGGTAAGCGAATCCACCTACAAGGCACTCGCCGCGCATTTTGATCATGAACTGATGGTGGATCTGGTGGTGACCATTTCTTTTTACTGCGCGGTGGTGCGCGCACTTTCATCCTTGGCGATCGAGGTTGAGCCGGAATACCAGCCCTATCTGGACCAATACCCCCTGCCGGCATGAGGTGTTTCTTTAGTAAAGCGCTGATTCAAATAAGTTAAATTTACCGGCCGGGGTTAGGAAATGCCCTGGCCAGCGCTTCCTTTTGGCGAAGTGGCCGCCCAGCCCCGCACCCCATGGTTGCAAAAAATTTTCGAATCAAGGGGGGCTTTAGCCCGCGCGTTAACCTTTTGGTTAATGCTCCCATTGGAGAATGGGTCATCCTAGGGAGAACGGGTGGCGATGGAATTCAAGACGGTACAGGCCGGGGTGCTGGAGATAGCGGTGGAGATGAGCGGTCCCGAATCCGGGCCGGTCGCCATCCTGCTCCATGGCTTTCCCGATGATGTGCGCGTCTGGGATGGCGTGGCGCCGGAGCTTGCCGCCCAGGGGTTTCGCGTCCTGGTGCCTTATCTGCGCGGCTATGGCCCGACGCGTTTTCGGGACTCGGCGACACCGCGCTCCGGCGAACAGGCGGCCCTTGGGGCAGATTTGCTGGCGCTGATGGATGCGCTGGCGATCCCGAAGGCCATCCTTGCGGGTTATGATTGGGGCGGGCGGGCGGCATGCGTGGTCTCGGCCCTTTGGCCGGAGCGCGTGATCGGCCTGGTTTCCGCAAATGGCTATAATATTCAAGACATTGCGGGGAGTATCCGCCCCGCCGCGCCAGCGCAGGAGGCGCGCCATTGGTATCAATGGTACCTACAAACGGATAGGGGCGCGGCGGGCCTGGCCGAGAATCGGCGCGAGCTTTGTGAGCTGCTGTGGCGTCTCTGGTCGCCCAATATGGGCTTTACTGCCGAAAGCTACGCCAAAACGGCGGCCAGCTTCGATAATCCCGATTTTGTGGCGGTTGCCGTGCATTCCTATCGCCATCGCCACCGGGCGGTTGCGGGCGACCCGGCTTATGCCGCGATTGAAGCGCGCCTTGCCGCCCGCCCGATAATCACCGTGCCAAGCCTGGTTTTGCACGGGGCAGAGGATGGCGTGGACCCGCCGGGCAATAGCGCTGGCTGCGCCCGACATTTCACGCAGCTTCTAGCGCGGAAGGTTGTTCCAATTTCTGGACACTTTCTACCACGCGAGTCTCCGGCTGAATTTTTAGCCGGAATTCACCTTATGATAAGCACAACTTAAGGAAGAGATGACCAATGGTCGTAAAAAAATGTCGAAAAACTCAGTTAAAGTATATTTCTTTATCTAGAAATTTACTTTTTTGGACGATTATCTGTCCAGGGATGCAGGGGGAAGAAATTTCCTGTTTCAATTCCCTTCGAAACTCGGTAAAAACATTCCAGTCGGTCAAAAGGAGCGATCAATGCGTGTACTATTAGTCGAGGACGATCCCACCACAGCGCGCGGCATTTCGTTAATGCTTCGTCATGCTTCCATGATTGTGGAAATAGCGGATACGGGGGAAGAAGCCCTCGAACTCTCCAAACTCTATGATTATGACATCATCGTGTTGGATCTGATGTTGCCGGATTTGGATGGTGGCGAAGTCGTGCGCCGTATGCGCGCTGGCCGCGTCGAAACGCCGGTGCTGATCTTGTCGGGCGTCAGCCGCCCGCAAACCAAGGTGAAAGTCTTCGGCATGGGTGCCGATGATTTCATCACCAAGCCCTTCGACCAGCAAGAACTGGTCGCGCGCATCCAGGCGATTGTGCGCCGCGCGAAGGGCTTCAGCCAACCGACCCTTACAGTCGGCCCGCTGCAGCTCAATATCGGTTCACGTGAAGTGGCCGTTGGTGGTAATGCTGTCCATCTGACAGGCAAGGAATACGCCATCCTGGAACTGCTCGCGCTCCGCAAGGGCGTTGTGCTGACCAAGGAAGTCTTCCTGAACCACCTTTATGGCGGCATTGATGAGCCTGAAGTGAAAATCATTGATGTCTTCATCTGCAAGCTCCGCAAGAAACTGGCCGTTGCCGGCGGCGCCGACCTGATCGGGACCGTTTGGGGACGCGGCTATGTTCTGCGCGAGCAGAATGGTCGTGGGGAATTCTGGTCGGGCGGCACGAAGCCCGCCATCGGCACGACTGGCATGCAAGCCGCCTGAGGTTTCGCCTCAGGATAGTATAGCGTGATCCGTCAAAAGCGGATCACGCATCACCACGTTTCGGGTGCTTGGCGCTGATCCGTGAAGACGAACAGAACTTCAGGTGGCGGCACGCTTCACATAAGAAACTAGCGTGACCCCTCCTCAGGGATCACGCAGCGCGTACTATTTGGCCCGCCATTATTCTCCAAACTCAGCCCCCGCGTAGGCTCATGGCACGGGTCGCTCGTACCGCGCCCCCAACGCAACGGTTGGGGCACCCGGCATCGCCGCCGTGCCGCCCCATGCCTGATGTCTTGGCTGAAACCTAGCCTAACCGCATCCTTTGCACGGAACTACGCCTCAGCTCCGCTGACGACGTAGGAAGGCAGGAATCTCCAGGCTCATTTCATCCTGCTGTGAGGGCCGCGCCACTTCAAAGCGCGGGGCAGGTGCAGATGCCGATGTTGGTTCAATCCGCGCGGTTTGGGCCGTTTCAGCCGTAAAGCCTTGCGGTTCCGATGCCGGCGAGAGGTTGCGCTTCATCATCCCGCCCATCCCTGTGACCTTGCCGAAAAGCCCACGCAGCCCTGCAGAGCGCGGCGCGGCGGCATGCTGTGGTTCCGCTGGTTCGGCAACCGCCACGCGAAGCTGCGGCATTTCTGGCTCGGCCATGGGTGCGGGAGCCAGCATTACGGGCGCTTCCTGCACTGAAACCGGCGCTGGCGCGATTTCCGCTTCCAGCGCGTACGCGGTTTCAACCACGGCGGGCCGTAGCGTCGGCGTTGTTTGCGCCGCGCGCCGCATGAAGGGCAGCCCTGGGCCCGAGGTCGGCGCTGCGCCGATGCTTTGGTTTGATACAGCATTGACCAGTTGCGCGGCACCACCACCCATCGCCACCAGCTTCGGCCTTTCCGCTTCGCGCTGGCCGGCAGCATCAATACCCGTGGCGACCACGGAAACCCGGATACGCCCATTCATCGTTTCATCCACTGACGTGCCGAAGATGATATTGGCGTCTTCTTCCACTTCTTCCCGGATGCGATTCACGGCGCCATCCACTTCAAACAGCGTCATGTCATAGCCGCCGGTGATGTTGATCAGCACGCCCTTGGCGCCGCGCATGGAAATATCTTCAAGCAATGGATTGCTGATGGCGGATTCGGCGGCGCGGCGGGCACGGTCTTCGCCATCGGCTTCGCCAGTGCCCATCATGGCCTTGCCCATTTCGGCCATGATGGTGCGGATATCAGCAAAGTCCAGATTGACGATGCCAGGATTGATCATCAAATCCGTTACACCGCGCACGCCCATATACAGGACGTTATCGGCCATCTTGAACGCTTCCTGGAAGGTTGTGCGTTCATTTGCCAGGCGGAACAGGTTCTGGTTCGGGATGATGATCAGCGTATCCACGCATTGCTGCAATTCCTCGATCCCCTGTTCGGCGGATTTACGCCGCTTGGGGCCTTCGAAATCGAAGGGCTTGGTCACCACGCCAACAGTCAGAATACCGCGTTCCTGCGCCATGCGCGCGATCACCGGCGCGGCCCCCGTGCCGGTGCCACCGCCCATGCCGGCGGTGATGAAGATCATGTGCATGCCTTCAATGTGGCGGGTCAATTCTTCGGTCGCTTCTTCGGCTGCCGCACGGCCAATTTCGGGCTTCGCACCAGCGCCAAGGCCTTGCGTAAGGTGCGGGCCAAGCTGCACGCGGCGATCAGCGCGGGCATGGATCAGCGATTGCGCATCCGTATTCGCCACCAGAAATTCCACGCCATCAAGGCCCATGGAAATCATGTTGTTGACGGCATTGGTGCCACCGCCACCAACGCCCACCACCGTAATCCGCGGTGTGAAATCCGTGTGTTGATTTTGCGGAATCGTCAGGTTCAGGGTCATGGCATTTCCTCCTCACGCAGTGATGGGCAGCTTGGGTTGGCAGGGGCGGCGGAAGGTGCGGGCATTACACGCGGTCCTTCAGCCAATGAATCAAACGACGAAACGCACCGCCGGTTTTCACCGGGCCGGCCGCGATATCCAGAACGGGGCGGCCTTCGCCGGCGCCCCACATCAAAAGCCCGACCGCGCCAGCAAAAGCGGGGCCGGATGCAGCTTCGGCCAAACCACGCAAAGGTTGCGGGCGGCCAAGGCGCACCTGGCGGTCCAGGATGCGCGCGGCCATTTCGCGCACACCAACAAGCTGCGATGCGCCGCCGGTCAACACCACGCGCGCGCCGCCTTCCTTGCCAAGCCCACTTTGATCGAGCTTGTCCCTGAGAATTTCAAAGGTTTCTTCAAGTCGCGGCTTGATAATGCCAACCACCATGGCGCGCGGAACACGCGCGATATGGTGTTCATCTTCGCCCAAAAGCGGCACGGGCAGATATTCGCGTTCATCATCCGCGCCGCCATGCACCGCGCCATGCAGCGTTTTCATCCGTTCCGCATGCGCAACTGGCGTGGATAGGATTGTCGCCAGATCATTCGTCACCTGACCGCCACCCACCGGGATTTGCGCGGTATGCACCAGATGGCCTTCGCTGAAGACCGCAAGGCTGGTGGTACCGCCGCCCATATCAATTACCGTGGCGCCAAGCTGCTTTTCATCTTCCACCAGCGTCGCGAGCCCTGACGCAAAAGGTGCGGACACCAATTCTTCTACTTCCAAATCGCAACGCATCAGGCAGGCGCCAAGATTGCGGAGCGATGCCTCCGCCGCCGAGACCATATGCAGCCGCGCGCCCAGCATATCGCAAATCATGCCGCGCGGGTCATTAACACCAGGTGTCGCATCCACGGTGAAGCCAAGCGGAATGGCGTGAACCGTTTCGCGGCCTTCTTCGGCGGTACGGCGGCGGCCATCATGCAGGATGGCGCGCAGATCAACCTCATTCACCGCGCGGCCACCGATTTCCCATTGCAGATGCAAAGGCCGGCTATCGGGCTGCCCACAGGAAAGATTGACGATGGCGCCCGAAAGCCGCGTGTCGGCCATTTCTTCGGCCTGGCCTACGGCGGCGCGAATGGCGCGCTCCGCTTCTTCCAGATCCACAATGGAACCGCCCTTCACGCCGCGCCCGCGCTGCCAGCCAAAACCCAGCACGCGCGGGCTGCCATCGCTTTCGATGCGCGCAATCAGGCAAACCACTTTAGTTGAACCAATATCCAGCACACCAAAAACGCCACTACGTGCCTGGCGGCGACGCCGCGGCGGTGCGGCGGCAGGTTCAAAAGTGCCGGGCAAGCGCGTGAGCTGGTTCATCCGCGTTCCCTTCGCGCGACTGGGCGTGCTGGCTGGGTTTCAGGTGTTTCGCGATTGGTGCGAACTACCAGCCGATCGGGCAGGCGAAGATCAATCGCGGCCAAGGGGCGGTCCAAAAGCTTCGCTTCCTGCTGCAATTCCGCAAGACGCTTGATGGCGGCGGCTTCCGCAATTTCGGGCAGCAGCACATCCGTACCGTTATGCAGGCGCAGATTCCAGCGCCTTTCACCAATGCGCACCATGGCCTGCACGCGTTCCGCCACCGCCGATTCCGCCGCCAGAAGATCGTAAAGCGCAGCGGCGGCACGATCCGCGCCGGGCCCGACAATCAGCGGCAGCGGGCCGAATTGATCAAGCCCATCTGTCGCCACTGTCTTGCCGTCGCGGTCCACAATCACAAAGCGGCCTTGATTCTGCCAAATGGCGAAAGGCCGACGTTCTTCCAGG
>JBILPX010000407.1:0-2623 GCA_044373565.1 Roseomonas sp. | reverse complement strand
CACCAATTCGCTTTCGCCTTCCGGCAGATCGAACGGCGCACGATTTGTTTCGGCCAGTGTCGAGATAAAGAAGATCACGAACATCGGGAAAAGCGGAATGAAGAACCAGAGATTCTCCTGCGCCTTCACAATGTCATTCAGATTGAGCGACCCCACGCAAAGCAGCACGGTCACAATCACGAAGCCCATGCTGACTTCATAAGAAACCATTTGCGCGGCAGAGCGCATAGCGCCCAGAAAGGCGTATTTCGAATTGGAAGCCCAGCCTGCGATGATGATGCCATAGACGCCAAGCGATGAAATGGCGAAAAGATAGAGAATGCCAACATTGATATCGGCAATCGCCCAGCCATCATTCACCGGGATCACCGCCCAGGCCAGCATGGCCAGCATGAAGGTCAGCATCGGCGCGAACAGGAACAGAAGCTTACTCGCCCCTGTCGGCACAATGGTTTCCTTGAGCAGCATCTTCAGCGCATCAGCAAAGGGCTGCAGCAAGCCAAACGGCCCAACCACATTGGGGCCACGACGCATTTGCATCGCCGCCAAGACCTTGCGTTCAGCAAGCGTCAGAAAAGCCACCATCACCAACAGCGGCACCAGCAGCGCCAGCGCCTTTGCGACCGTCAGCGCCAAGACACCAATGGGGGAGGCAAGAAATTCGCTCATCACCCTACTCCGCCGCCAAAGCCTGTTGCGGCCCGTAAACCGCGGCGCATTCCGCCATGACATCCGATGCGCGGCTGATCACATCGGCGCGGTGATAATCCGTGATCGGCAGGCGGAAGGGCGCTGCTTCCATCGCCATGGCCGTCTGCGGGCCGGCCATATCAGCGCAGCCTGAAGCGGCCACTTCGCCGATCCGTGCGAAGACAGGGCTGACACTGGCCATACGCGCCCGCAGCGCATCCAAATCATTGTAAGGCAGCGTCTTGCCGACACCTTCACTATAGGCGCGGATGATGCGCCAATCCTCACGCGCCTCACCTGGCGGGTGAATAGCACGATAGCCACGTTGTGCGCGGCCTTCGGTATTTACCCAGGTCGCGTCCTTTTCCGTATAGGCGGCACCGGGCAGCAGCACATCCGCACGCGCTGCCATGGCATCACCATGATGGCCTTGATAGATCACGAAGGTGCTCGCCGGAATGCGTGCCGGATCAAAGCCATCCGCATTGAGCAACCACAGCGCATCAACACCGCCCGAGAGCATCGCGGTAAGGTCCTTGCCCCCCTGCCCTGGCAGGAAGCCAAGTTCCAAAGCGCCAACCTGACCGCCGAATTGATGCAGCAGGTTGAAGCCATGCCAATCGGGCTTCAACATGCCGGCCTCCGCCGCCAGGCGCCAAGCGCTTGCCAGCACCGCCGCGCCATCAGCGCGCGCAATTGCGCCGCGTCCTAGGATCAGCATGGGCTTTTGCGCTGCCTTCAGCGTCGCCGCGAATGGATGCGAGCCATCCAGCAGCGCCGAAAGCGCCGCAGGCCCTTCGCCCAAATGCTGGGCGCTATAGGTCAGGTCCAACCCAGCCGGCCCAATAATGCCCACCGGGAAACGCCCCTGCGCCCAGCGCTTGCGAATGCGCGCATTCAGAACAGGCGCTTCCTTGCGCGGGTCAGCGCCAATGATCAGCAGCGCATCGGCTTCTTCAATGCCTGCGATCGAGGTATTGAAGCGATAAAATTCTGCCCGCCTGCCATCAATGGCCGCGCCATCTTCGCGGCAATCCAGATTGGTGCTGCCATAAGCCGCCATCAGATCCTTAAGCGCCAGTACGCATTCCGCATCAGCAAGCGAACCCGCCACGGCGCCAATCCGATCCGCCGGCGTTTGCGTCAGCTTCGCCGCAATCGCCGCAAAAGCCTCCGCCCAGCTTGCCGCGACCATGCGGCCATCCTTGCGCAGCCACGGACGATCCAGCCGGCGACGCTTCAGGCCATCGAAGGAAAAGCGGCCGCGATCGGCCATCCATTCCTCATTCACAGCCTCATTGATGCGGGGCAAAATCCGCAGCACTTCGGGTCCGCGCGTATCAATGCGGATATTTGCGCCAACGGCATCCAGCACATCAATGCCATCGGTCTTGCGCAATTCCCAAGGCCGAGACACGAAAGCATAAGGCCGGCTGGTGAGCGCGCCGACCGGACAAATATCAATCAAATTCCCGGAAAGCTCAGATGTCAGCGCCTTTTCCACATAGGTGCCGATTTCCATATCCTCGCCGCGATTGGTCCCGCCCAATTCCGGTGTGCCCGCAACTTCAGCGGCGAAGCGAACACAGCGTGTGCATTGAATGCAGCGCGTCATCACGGTTTTGATGAGCGGACCAATATTTTTATCCTTGACCGCCCGCTTGGCTTCACCATAACGCGACTTGTCATGGCCATAGGCATAGGCCTGATCCTGCAAATCGCACTCACCGCCCTGGTCGCAAATCGGGCAATCCAGCGGGTGATTGATCAGCAGAAATTCCATCACGCCACGCCGCGCATTGCGTACCACGGGCGTATCCGTGAATACCTTCATCCCATCCATGACAGGATAGGCGCAGGAAGCGACAGGCTTTGGTGCCTTTTCCACTTCCACCAGGCACATGCGGCAATTGCCGGCAACGCTCAGGCGTTC
>JBILPX010000118.1:0-8615 GCA_044373565.1 Roseomonas sp. | reverse complement strand
TGTGCCCTTGGACCAGATATGGATCTGCGCATCAACAATCTTCATGTCACATGCCCCATTATTGCGCGATAAAGCCGCCATCAATCACAAGTTCTGTCCCCGTGATGAAGGATGCCTCATCAGACGCAAGGAACAAGACACCATAGGCAACCTCAATCGCCTCACCCAAGCGGCGCAGCGGCGTGAGTGGAATCTTCGCCGACCGCCCCGGCCCATTCGTGCCGCCCAACATCGGCGGCAGATAACCAGGATGGACGGAATTGACGCGCACCCCTTGCGGCCCCCAGCGCACGGCAGCATTTTTCGTGAGCAACCGCACCGCGCCCTTGGAAGCGGAATAGCCCGGATGCCCTTCCGCACTACTCACAAAACCCATGATGGAGGAGATATTGACGATGGAGCCCTTCCCCTGCCCTGCCATCACCTGACCCACCAAAGTGGTACCCAAAAACACGCCCGTCGCATTGATGGACATGAGCTGATTCCAGCCCTCCAGTGACAGCATATCCCCAACCGAGCTACCGCTGATGCCTGCATTATTCACCAGAATATCAATACGCCCGTAATCGGACAGCGCCCTTTCAATCAGCCGCTTCCAATCCGCTTCCTGCGCCACGTCAATGGCAGTAAAGCTCGCGCGCCCCTGCCCTGCGGTGATGTCAGCCGCCAGCGCCTCTCCCAAATCAGCGCGACGATCGGCGATGATCACAATCGCGCCTTCCTTGGCGAATAGCCGCGCCTCGGCTTCGCCCATGCCATGCGCGCCGCCTGTAATGATCGCAACCTTATCCTTGAGCCGCATCTCCGTTTTCCTCCCTAACCCCGTTGATACCAAGCCTTGCTCCGCATCACGATCGCGACCACCGAAAGCATGACCGGCACTTCCACCAGCACGCCCACCACGGTGGCCAAGGCCGCACCCGAATCAAACCCAAAAAGGCTGATCGCCACCGCCACCGCCAATTCGAAGAAATTGCTCGCGCCAATCAGCGCCGATGGCCCGGCTACGGCATGGGCTGAACCGCATTGCCGGTTCAGCCAGTAAGCCAGCCCGGCATTGAAATAGACCTGAATGATGATCGGCACCGCCAGCAGCGCAATTACCAAAGGCTGCGCAATGATCTGCGGCCCCTGAAATCCGAACAGCAGCACCAGCGTCAGCAACAGCGCCGCAAGTGAAACCGGCCCAAGCCGCCGCAGCACCGCGGCCAGCGCCGCTTCTCCGCCCCGCGCCAACAAGCGCCGGCGCCAAAGCTGCGCCAGGATCACCGGCAGTAAGATGTAGAGCAACACAGAAAGAAACAGCGTATCCCAAGGCACGATGATGGCGGAAAGCCCGAGCAACAATCCAACCAGCGGCGCGAAGGCTATGATCATGATGGCATCATTCAACGCCACCTGGCTCAGCGTGAAATTCGGCTCGCCTTCCGAAAGATTGGACCAGACGAAGACCATCGCCGTGCATGGCGCAGCGGCCAGCAAAATCAAACCCGCGATATAGCTTTCAATCTGCGCTTCCGGCAGCCAGGGCCGGAACAGCCAGCCAATAAAAAGCCAGCCCAGTAGCGCCATGCTGAAAGGCTTCACCAACCAATTCACGCCAACCGTCACCAAAATCCCGCGCCAATGCTGACCCACTTCCGCAATGGCGCCGAAATCCACGCGCAGCAGCATGGGGATAATCATCAGCCAGATGAGCACGGCCACCGGTAGATTGACCTTGGCAAGATTCGCCTCACCCAAAAGACGAAACGGCCCAGGCATCACGGTGCCAAGCCCGATGCCCACCACGATGCACAGCGCGACCCAAAGGCTCAGATAGCGTTCGAAAAAGCCAAGCCCCGCTTTTGCCTTATCCATCTGAACGAAGCCTACCCCGCGCTCTTCACCGGGTTTGGCGATTGCATCGAAACGCCCGCCCATTCTTCATAAAGCTGCGCAACCGAAGTCATATCCGCATCTGGGCCAAAGCGATTCTTGGCAATGCTCAGCATTTCGCGCGCCAACGCCGCCATGGGTGCGGAAAGCCCGAAGGCCGCAAATTCCGCCACCGCCAAAGACAAATCCTTGGAGACGATGGCATTGCTCGCACCGCCCGAAAACTGCCCCGTCAAAACGGCGCGCGGGAATTTGGTCACTGTGGAACTGTTGCGCCCCGTGCTGGCATTAATCACATCGCACATCAACGCCGTATCAATCCCGGCCTTGGCGCCAAGCGCAAACGCCTCGGATGTCAGCACCATGCCCGCCAGGGAAAGCAGATTATTCGCAAGCTTCATGGTTTGGCTCAGCCCCGGCGTGTCGCCAATGGTGAAAACCGTGCGCCCCACTACCTGCAACAGCGGCATCACTTGCTGCAAGGCGTCCGGTGCGCCGGAAGCAATCACCGCAAGCGCGCCGGTTTCCGCCCCCGGCACGCCTCCGCTGATGGGTGAATCAATCAGCGCAATGCCTTTCTCAGCAAGCCCCGCGGCAATGCGCTGCATGGCCGCGCTGCCAATGGTGGACATTTCGATATAGGTGCGCACAGCGCCAGGCATCCCGGCAATGCCCTCGGCGCCCAAAGCCACGCGCTCAGATGTCTCCGCACTCGGCAGGCAGGCGAACACCACGCTGCATTGCGCAGCGACTGCAGCGACCGAACCCATGGCCTCCGCCCCCGCTTCCGTCGCGCGCTGCATGGCTTCAGCGCGGGGATCAAAGACCAGAATGCGCTTGCCCGGATTGCGCTGCGCCCAATCCGCCATGCGCGTCGCAATCGGGCCACCCATGGCGCCCAGACCCAGAAAACCGATGCGTTCCATTTCCATGGCCTTGCCTTCCTCCCGCACTCAGAAGGTCAGTCTTCACCCATTTCGGTTGCCTGAATAGGTAAGGCATGGCTAGCTTTAAAAAAATCCCGCCCGGCAAAGCTTGGGCGGCGACATGAAGGGGAAGCGAGGCATGGTCCAGGCATTCGTAACTTGGTTTTTCGGCACCATTCGGGGCATAACTTGCGCGCTATTGGCGCTGCTGTGCTGTTCAAACATGGCTTTCGCGCAAACCACGGCGCAATCAGCGGCCTTCCCCACTCGCCCGGTGCGGCTGTTGCTGGGCTTCGCGCCAGGCGGTGCGACGGATGTCGTAGCGCGCATCCTGCAGCAGAGCATTTCGGAGCATCTCGGCCAGCCCTTGGTGATTGAAAATCGCCCCGGTGCCAGCGGCATGATCGCCACACAGGAATTGGTGCGCGCGGCGCCGGATGGCTATACGCTCGCCATCATCGTCAGCGCCCATGCCGGCATGGCGGCGCTGCAACGCAACCTGCCCTTCGATCCCATTCGCGACATCGCGCCCATCACGCTTGTCATCCACATGCCGGCACTGGTGGCGGTGCCCGCGAAATCGCCTGTTCAAAGCTTGCAGGATCTGGTGGCGCTGGCGCGTGCCACACCTGGGGGGCTCACCTATTCCACCTCTGGCCCCGGCGGCTGGCAGGAATTCGGTGTGACGGATTTCGGGCAAAGGCTTGGCGTGAGCTTCGTGCATGTGCCTTATCGCGGCGGCGGGCCGGCCAGCCAGGCGCTTGCCACCGGCGAAGTGGCCTTCAGCTTTGCGACTTTCGCCTCGGTCATGCCCATGGTTCAGGGGGGTTTGGTGCGCGGCCTGGCGGTGAGTGGCGCGGAACGCTCTGCCGAGTTTCCCAATTTGCCGACAGTGGCAGAAGCACTTTCAATGCCTGGCTATCGCACGCTGGATTGGCATGCGCTGGCTGGCCCGGCAGGGCTGCCGGCTGATCGCCGTGCGCGCATCGCCGCCGCTTTCCATCACGCCTTGGCGCGGCCAGAACTGGCGCAACGGCTACAAGCGGCTGGCGCCACCCCGGCGCCGTCAACGCCACAACAAATGGAAGATTTTGTGCGCGCCGAGATCGAGCATTACACCACGCTGGCGCGCAGCACCGGGATCAAGGGCGAATAGGCTTCTGCCCCATTGCCAACCGCGCCACGGCAACAAAGGAACGCGGCCCATCGGCGCCACCGGCCAGATAAGCGCGGCGCACAATTTCCTTGATGGGCGGGATGCGTTCCGGTGGGAGGGTCGCGATGAAGGCCCCTGCTATCCCCTGCCCGCCCGCGGCCCAGGGGTCCCACCAATCCTCGAAATCGGCGAAATCCTGGCGAATGGCGATATCGGTTTCCGTCACGCGCTCAACACCCGCCGCCGCAAACAACGCCGACATGCGCCCCGGCGTGCCCACCGGGTCCGCCCAATAGCGGGCGCGAAACGCCTCACCCTCTGGTTCCGTGACAGCCACTGTATCGGCAAAGGCGCGCAGGAAGGAAAAGCCGCCGGTAAAATCCCACATCGCCGCCGCGACCAGCCCGCCTGGCTTGGTCACGCGCGCCATTTCCGCCACAGCCTTGGCGCGGCCAGGGATAAATTGCAGTACCAGCAGCGACAGCGCGGCGTCAAACACGCCATCGGGCAGATCGAGCGCGCATAGATCACCTTGACGGAAATCCGCGTCAGGCACCCGCGCCCGCGCCGCTTCCAGAAAGGCGGGGCTGATATCGATGCCGGTGATGCGTGCGGCTGGGTCGCGCGCTGCCAAAGCATCGGCCAGCGCACCGGTGCCGCAACCCGCATCCAACACCGCGCTGCCGCGCGGCAGCGCCAAGGCGTCCAGCATCGCATCAGCGAGCTTGCGCGACCATCTGCCCATGCTGCGTTCATAAGCCGCACCATTGGTCGCGGCGTAGCCGGACACGGTGCCTAATCCTCGTAGCGGTAGCGGAAGTTGCAGTGGGTCGCCCCGCCCATGATAGTTTGCGTGCGTTCCAGTTTCAGCTTGGGGTCATAGCCCTCGCAAAAGGCACCATCACGATTGCAAGACAGAACCGCGCCCAATTCCGCCAGCCCCATGGCGCGATACATCTCCGCATAGCGGCAGCGCGTCACGTTGAAATCATAATGCTTGGCGTCCTTGCGCAGCGTCTCAATTTGCAGCGCATCCCCCTTGGTCCATAACGGCTGGAGGGAGATGAAATGCTCCAAGGATGGCTTCCCATCCGGCCCTTGCTTGGCCATCTCCGCCGCAGTTTCCTTGGACAGTTTGACGATGGCGGCGGATAGGATGGATTTCGCCTTCTCCTCCCCGAGTTGCGCCTTCAGCTCCTCATAGATGCCCTTGGCAAAGGCGGCTTCGATCCGCCGCTGTTCAAGAATCCCTAATGCTTCTTCTGCCATATCGGCCCCCTGGGTTACGTGAGCAGCTTAGCGGGGCTGGGGCGCGGGATCAGCCCAGAAAATAACATAAAGACATCTTTATATGCTTCTTTCCCTCTAGCCCCACCCCGCGCCACGTGTTACCCGCCCCCCATCCAACGGAGAATTTGCCATGGCCACCGCCGATTACATCGTGAAGGACCTTTCCCTCGCCGCCTGGGGGCGGAAGGAAATCTCGATGGCTGAAGATGAAATGCCCGGCCTGATGGCGGTGCGCGCTGAATATGGCGCGGCCCGGCCGCTCAAGGGTGCCCGCATCGCGGGCTGCCTGCACATGACCATCCAAACGGCGGTGCTGATTGAAACCCTGAAGCACCTTGGCGCCGATGTGCGCTGGTCTTCCTGCAATATCTTCTCAACCCAGGACCATGCGGCGGCGGCGATTGCCGAAACCGGCACCCCAGTTTTCGCCGTGAAGGGCGAAACGCTCCCGGAATATTGGGAATATGTGCAGCGCACCTTGGAATGGGCCGATGGTGGGGAGCCCAATGTGCTGCTCGATGATGGCGGCGACATGACGCTGCTGGTGCATTACGGGCTACGCGCCGAACAAGGCGATACCGCGTTCCTGGATAAGGCGACGAATGAGGAAGAAGAAGTCTTCTTCGCCCTCATCAAGAAATGCCTGCAGACCAAGCCGGGCTGGTTCGCGAAACTCGCCGCTGCCATCAAGGGCGTTTCGGAAGAAACCACCACGGGCGTGCATCGGCTTTACGTGATGGCCAAGGAAGGGCGCCTGCTTTTCCCGGCGATCAATGTGAATGACAGCGTGACGAAGTCGAAATTCGACAATCTCTATGGTTGCCGCGAATCTCTGGTGGATGCGATCCGTCGCGGCACCGATGTGATGATGGCCGGCAAGGTCGCCATGGTTTGCGGCTTTGGTGATGTGGGCAAGGGTTCTGCCGCGTCGCTCCGCAATGCCGGCTGCCGCGTGATGGTGAGCGAAGTTGACCCCATCTGCGCCCTGCAAGCCGCCATGGAAGGCTACCAGGTCGTCACCATGGAACAGGCCGCGCCGATGGCCGATATTTTCGTGACCGCAACAGGCAATGTGGATGTGATCACGGTGGATCACATGCGCGCCATGAAGCACCGCGCCATTGTCTGCAATATCGGACATTTCGATTCCGAAATTCAGGTGGCCGGGCTGCGCAATATGAAGTGGGATAATGTGAAGCCGCAGGTCGATGAAATCGAATTCCCCAACCAGAAGCGCATCATTCTCCTGTCTGAAGGCCGCTTGGTAAATCTAGGCAATGCCACGGGCCATCCTTCCTTCGTGATGTCCGCTTCCTTTACCAACCAAGTACTCGCGCAGATCGAACTCTGGACCAATACGGCCCAGTATGAGTGCAAGGTTTATACGCTGCCGAAGCATTTGGATGAGAAGGTGGCGGCGCTGCATCTAGCCAAGGTCGGCGCGACGCTGACGCAACTCACCGCGCAGCAGGCCGGCTATATCGGCGTGGATTCACAGGGTCCCTTCAAAGCCGAACAATACCGTTACTGAATATTTAGTCTGGTCGTATTTTCCGAGCCGCCAAGTGAATTCACTTGGCTTGAAAATACTCCGAGAAGCAACGCGCCGGGGCGTGGACACGGCTCCCTCCCCGGCGCAACCATCCCTGCGAGTTTGGTCGCATTTTCCGAGTCGCCAAGTGTTCCACTTGGCTTGAAAATGCTCGGTTTGCTTGGTCGCATTTTCCGAGTCGCCAAGTGTTCCACTTGGCTTGAAAATGCTCTACCGCGAATCGGGCAGCCAGCCCGCGCCGGATATGGATGAAGCGCATGGACCTGAGCGCCCTTTTCTCCGCCCTTCTCATGGGCATTGTCGAAGGCTTCACTGAATTCCTGCCCATTTCCTCGACCGGGCATTTGATTCTGCTTGGCGAATTGATCGGCTTTGAAGGCCCGCCCGGCAAGGTTTTTGAAATCTCCATCCAACTCGGCGCGATCCTCGCGGTGTGCTGGATTTATCGCGCGCTGATCGTGGATCTGTTGCGAGGCATGTGGCGCTCGGGGCGGGAACGCTTTTACGTCATCAACCTGATGCTCGCCTTTCTGCCAGCGGCCATTATCGGGCTACTATTTCACAAAACCATCACCACGCTGCTGTTCAATCCTTGGGTGGTCTCCGTGGCACTCATTCTGGGCGGCATTGCCATTATCGCCATCGAAAAGCTGCGCCCGGCGCCGAGCATCCATAGCGTGCCGGAAATCGGCCCCCTCGCCGCCGTGCTGGTCGGGCTTGGTCAGGCGCTGGCCATGATCCCCGGCACATCACGGTCTGGTGCCACCATCATCACCGCGCTGCTGATCGGGGTGGAACGGCGCACCGCAGCCGAATTCTCCTTCATGCTCGCCATCCCGACTATGTTCGCCGCCAGCTTCTACAGCCTTTGGAAGGTGCGGAGCGAGATTGACCCCAGCGCCTTCGGCCAGATTGGCGTTGGCTTCATTGCCGCCTTTGTGGTCGCCTTCTTCACGGTGCGCGCCGTGCTGGCGCTGATCGGGCGAATTGGCTTCACGCCTTTTGGCTATTATCGCATCGCGCTCGGTACATTGATGCTGGCGGTGCTCGCCTTCCGCTGAGATCACCGCCATGCGCCCCGCTTATAGCTTCGCCTATGGTTCCAATACGGATGCAGCGGATTGGCGGGATTGGTGCGCGCGCCATGGGCATGACCCATCAGCGCTGCGCCCTGTCGGTACAGGGCTCATGCCCGATGCTCGTCTTTGTTTCGATTTCTTCGGAAAAGGCCGAGGCGGCGGGGTGCTCAATTTCCAGCCCCGGCTTGGCGGTTATGTTGAAGGCGTGCTGCTGGAAGTGACCGAACCCGCCTGGCGCGCGCTGGATCAGAAGGAAGGCGTGCCGCAAGCCTATCAGCCGCGCCTGCGCCAAATCATCACCGCCACAGGCAATGCCGAAGCCGCCATCGCTTATCAGGTGCGCCCGGAACGCTGCGAAGATTTCGTCTCGCCATCAGCCAAGTATGTGGAGATTGTCTGCCGGGGCTTTGCCGCGCATGGGCTGGATACCGCGCCCGTTGTGGCAGCCGCGCGCAATGGCGAAGGCTGCCATGTGCTCTCAGATGTCTTCGTCTATGGCACGCTGATGCAAGGCGGCTTCTGGCATGGGCCGGCGCAGGCGGCCGGCATCTCGGCCATCACGCCGGCACATGCGCAAGGGCGGCTGCATGATCTGGGCGATTACCCGGCCCTCACCCTTGCGGATAG
This sequence comes from Roseomonas sp., assembly GCA_044373565.1. Classification (GTDB taxonomy): domain Bacteria; phylum Pseudomonadota; class Alphaproteobacteria; order Acetobacterales; family Acetobacteraceae; genus Neoroseomonas. Next base: position 107 of record JBILPX010000118.1, on the reverse strand, counting down.
GGCGCCGGTGCAAGGCGAAATCCTCACCTTCAAGGATATCGCCGCCGCCCTGCCCATTTTGGATGAGATTGAAGATGCAGCCTCGGAGGGCGCCGATACGGGAATGT
>JBILPX010000117.1:0-8639 GCA_044373565.1 Roseomonas sp. | reverse complement strand
CGAGCAGCATGGTGGTATGCCCATCATGCCCGCAGCCATGCATCTTGCCTTCGATGCCGGATATATGCGCAAAGCCATTGGCTTCCGGCATGGGCAGCGCATCCATATCGGCGCGCAGCCCAAGCCGGCCTTGGCCGTTCCCGTTGCGCAGCACACCCACAACGCCGGTCTTGCCAATGCCGCGATGCACCTCAATCCCCCAGGAGGCGAGGCGTTCAGCCACCAGCGCGCTGGTCCGCACTTCCTCAAACCCCAGTTCAGGATGGGCATGGAAATCGCGCCGCCAGGCGGTGAGTTCTTCATGCCATTCGCGGATTTTCTCGACAGGTGTCACGCGGCTTATCCTCAAGGTCATACTTGCAATGAGAAAACTATAGGGCAGCGCCGCGCCCTGGGCTACGCTTTCCCGCAAGAGCCGCGAAGCCGGCCCAAACGCCAAGGAGGACCCGATGCGCCCAACCCGCCGACTGCTGCTATCCGCCCTGCCTGCCGCCGCCCTTATCGGGCGCGCACAGGCCCAAAACCCCTTCCCTGATCGCCCCGTGCGCTACATCGTGCCTTTCCCGCCCGGTGGGCTGACCGACATCATGGCCCGGCTGGTGGGCCACAAGCTCTCGGATATTTGGGGTAAACCGGTGATCATCGAAAACCGCGCTGGCGGCAACGCGCTGATCGGTGCCGATGCGGCGGCGAAAAGCCCAGCCGATGGCCATACGCTGCTTGCCATCACCATGACGCATACGGTGAATGCGTCGCTTTTCCCGAATGCGCCTTTCAATTTTCGCCAGGATTTCACGGCGATTTCTGTCCTTGGGTCGCTGCCGCTTGTCGTGGTGGTGAATGCGGAACGCAACCCGGCGCGCAGTCTGGCCGATCTGCTGACGCAAGCGCGGGAACGCAATCTGAATGCCGGGTCATCGGGCAATGGCTCTCCCCCACATTTGGGGCTGGAATTGGTGCGGCGGGTTTCGGGCGCGGGGGATCGCATTACCCATGTGCCCTATCGTGGCGGCGCGCCTTCGGTGACCGATCTGGCCGCCGGGAATTTGGATTTCATGGTCTCCAACCTGCCGGAATGCATGGCGCAGATTCAGGGCGGGCGGCTGCGCCCCCTTGCCATAACCTCCGCCGCCCGCCATCCCCTGGTGCCGGATGTGCCAACCGTGCGCGAAGCAGGCTCACCCGAACTTGAAATGACCAATTGGACCGCGATGATGACCAATGCAGCGGTGCCCACCCCCATCCTGGCCAAGCTTGAAGCCGATACCCTGGCCGCGATCCGCGACCCCGAGGTCTCCCGCCGCGCCCGCGATGGCGGCTTTACGGTGGAAGCCTGGGACAGGGCACGCAGCGCGGCCTATATCAGCGCCGAGACTGACCGCTGGGCCAGGCTGGTGCAGGAAGCGAAATTGAAGGCGGATTGATGCGACTTTCCCTGATTGAGGCTGAACAAATTGTCACCGCGGCGCTCGCGGCTTGCGGCGCTGGGCCTGAGATGGCCAAGCGCACCGCTGCCGCGCTGGTCGCTGCCGAAGCTGCTGGGCAGGCGGGACATGGGCTGTCGCGCGTGGCGCAATATGCGGCGTTTCTGCGCAATGGTCGCGCGGATGGGAAGGCCACACCCCGCATCATCAATGAACGCGGCGGTGCCGCGCTGATTGATGCCGGGCATGGGTTGGCTTACCCCGCACTTGCCTTGGCGGAACAGGAAGCGGCCTGGCGCGCGCGCGGGCATGGCATCGCCTTCGTGGGCGTCACCAATAGCCACCATTCCGGCGCCATGGGTCTGCCGGTGAGGCGCCTTGCGGAACAAGGGCTGGTGGCGCTGGCCTTCACCAATTCGCCCGCTGCCATGCCGGTGCCAGGCGGGCGCCGGCCTTTGATGGGCACCAACCCCATCGCCGCCGCCTTTCCGCGCCGCGCCGCGCCGCCGCTGGTGATTGACATGGCGCTGTCTGAGGTAGCGCGCGGCAAGATCATGGTCGCCGCCAAGGAAGGCCGCCCCATTCCGGAAGGCTGGGCCGTGGATGCCGAAGGCCGCCCCACTACCGATGCCAAGGCCGCGCTATCGGGCGCCATGCTCGCCATGGGCGGCACCAAGGGCGCCTTGCTCGCGCTGATTGTCGAATTGCTCTGCGTGGCGCTGACCGGTGCCGCTTTCGGCTTTGAAGCCGATAGCTTCTTCCAGGATGAGGGTAATCGCCCGCGCTTGGGCCAGGCGCTGTTGGTGATTGACCCCGGCGCGCTTGCCGGTGCGGATGGCTTCGGCGCGCGAATTGAGACCCTGATCGCCGCTATGCTGGCCGATGAGGGGGTGCGCCTGCCCGGCGCCAAGCGCGATGCGCAAAGCACCCGCGCCGCCGCCGATGGGTTGGAAATCCCCGACGCCATGCTGGAAAACATCAAAGCATTAGCTTCACCATGAGCAAAGCCCAGGAACCGGACCTGCATTGCGGCCCCGCCGCCGTGGCCGCGCTTTTCGCGCATCGGCCCACCGATGTGATGCGGTTTTTCTACACACCCATGCGCCGGCAGGAAGCGGGCCCATTATGCGCGGCGCTCGCGAAGCGGCGCTTGCCTTATCGTGAAGTCCCGCCCGAGGAATTGCAGCGCATCGCCGGCACCGTGCATCATGGTGGCATGGTGGCGGTGGCGCGCCCACGCGGTGTGACCTTGTTGGACGTAGCCAACCTGCCGCCACTGCTTTGGGCCGCGCCCGTGCTGCCCATACTCGATGGCATCGGCAATCCGCATAATCTTGGCGCCATTGCGCGATCCGCGGCGTTTTTCGGCTGCAAGGCGCTGGTGATATCGGGCGACCAACGCCAGGCGCGGCTTTCCGACGCTGCTTTGCGGACCGCTGAGGGCGGGCTGGAGGCGCTGGCCATATTCCAGGCGCCCGATCTGCACGCTTTGCTACGCGCGCTTGCGCCCCACATGCTGAGCCTGGCCGCCGTGGCGCGGGATGGTGAGGCGCCGGAAGCCCTGCCACGCGGGCGCCCCTTTGCCCTGGTGCTCGGCAATGAGGAAAAGGGCCTCGCGCAGGGGAGCATCGCGGCCTGCGCGGCGCGCGTCACGCTGCCCGGTTCCGGCGCGGTTGAAAGCCTGAATGTTTCGGTCGCCGCCGCGGTGCTGATCCATGCGCTCTGGCGCTGATGGTCACGGCCTTGAAACGCTTGCGGAAACCTCGCAAAGCTGCGCTTGGTAACAGGTGATATGACCAAGGCCGCCCTATCATCCCACGCCACGCCGCAAGGCAAGGTGGTGACATTTTCCGGCACGCTGGATGCCGCAGGGGCGGCGGCGCTTTGGCCCGAGATGACGCGCGTCGTAGCCGAAAAACCCAACGCGATTGATCTTTCGGCAGTGGACGTCATGGATAGCGCCGGCGCCATTCTTGTGTTGCGCGCGGGCGATGCGGTGGCGGTGCAGGGTGGCTCACCCGATGTGCTCGCGGTTCTGGAGCGCAACCGCGCCGCGCTGAAAGCCGCGCCAATCCCCGCCGAAGCGCCACGCGATTTCGCGCCCATCACGGCCGTCGGCGGCGCGGTGTTTGGTGGCGTCCAGGCGGCGCTTTCCGGCATTGCCTTTGCCGGGGAAGCTTTGGTCGCCGCCCTTCGCGTGATTTTCCGCCCGCGCATGTTTCGCGGTGCTGAATTCCTGCGCCATTTGGATGAGATTGGGCTGCGCGCCTTTCCACTGACGCTGCTGCTTGGTTTTCTGATCGGGCTGATCCTGGCTTATCAATCCTCCATCCCGCTTAAGCGTTTTGGCGCCGAGATTTTCGTACCTAATCTTGTCGGCATTTCGCTGCTGCGTGAATTGGGGCCGCTGCTGGCCGGCGTGGTGCTGGCCGGGCGCACGGGCTCAGCCTTCGCCGCCGAACTCGGCACCATGACAGTGAATGAGGAAGTGAATGCTTTGCGCATCATGGGCATTGATCCGATGGTGATGCTGGTACTGCCGCGCATCCTGGCCGGGATATTGGTGATGCCAGCGCTGACGCTTTTGATGAACCTGGCTGGGCTTGCCGGCATGACCGTGGTGATGGAAACGCTGGGCTTTCCCTGGAGCGCGGTTTCCAACCAATTGCAGCAATGGCTGAAACTAGGCGATTTGATGGGTGGTCTATTCAAATCCTGCTGCTTTGGTCTGGTGATCGCGGCCATTGGCTGCCGCGCCGGGCTTGCTGCCGGCTTCGGCCCGCGCGCGGTGGGTGATGCCGCAACGGCGGCCGTGGTGGGCGGCATTGTCGCCATTGTGGCCATGGACGGCTTTTTCGCGATTCTGTTCTTCAGGCTTGGCATATGAACGACGATACCGTCATCAGCGTCGAGAATTTGGCCGTAAGCTTTGGCCCGCGCACTATTTTCAAAGATGTGAGCTTTCAGGTGAAACGTGGTGAGGTCTTTATCATCCTGGGTGGTTCGGGCTGTGGTAAATCCACGCTGCTCAAGGCGCTGATCGGCATTGTGCCCATCGCTGCAGGCCGGGCAGAAATGTTGGGCGTTGATTTGGCGGAAGCAGATGCGGAAGGTCGGCTTGGCTTGCTGCAAAGGATTGGCGTGATGTGGCAATCCGGCGCGCTTTTCGGCAATATGACGCTGTCCGAAAATGTGGAATTGCCCTTGGAAGAACACACGGATTTGCCCCGCCCAGCGCGTGAGGCTTTGGCGCGCGCCAAGCTTGGCCTGGTTGGGCTTGGCGATGCGGCGGGGCTATTGCCGGCTGAGATTTCCGGCGGCATGGCCAAGCGCGCGGGGATTGCGCGCGCCATGGCGCTTGATCCGCCCTTGCTGATTTTGGATGAGCCCTCGGCCGGGCTTGACCCCATCACCTCAGCGGGTCTGGACAAGCTGATCCTGGATATTGCGCGCAGCACCGGCACCACCTTCGTGGTAGTGACCCATGAATTGCAATCCATTCTGGCCATTGGGGATCGCTGCATCATGCTGGACAAGGAAGCGCAAGGCATCATCGCTACAGGCAAGCCGCGCGACTTGCGCGATACCGGCACGCACCCCACCGTGCGATCCTTCTTCAGGCGGGAGGCTGCCTGACATGGCGAAACCGCCCAATACGCTTTTTCTGCGCGTCGGTATGCTGGCGCTTTCCGCCATTGCGCTGGCGATTGGTTTTGTTGTTTACCTGACGGCAGGGCAATTCGGCACCAAATCGGATTACTTTGAAACCTATGTCGGTGAATCAATTGTCGGGCTGGATGTCGGGGCGTCAGTCCGCTTTCGCGGCGTGCAGATTGGGCGCGTGACGGAAATTTCTCTTGCCGCTGCTGTCTATGATGTTCCGGAAGCGCGCGCCAATCGCTATGCGATGCAATTGGTGGTGGTACGCTTTGCCGTGGAACGGACTCGTGTGGCGCGCATTACTTCCCTGGAAGACATGATTGCGGGGGGGCTCCGCGCACGTATTGCTTCCCAGGGGATTACGGGTGTCACCTATCTGGAAATTGATATTTTGGACCCCGCGCGCTACCCGCCCATTCAGGTACCCTGGAAGCCGCGATACGATCACGTGCCCGCTGTTCCTTCCACCATCACCCAAGTAACCAGCGCGGCGGAGCAGATTCTGCGGCGCCTGGAAGCGCTGGATATTGAAGGGCTGGTCAATAACGCCGCGGGGCTGATGGGGGACCTTCGCCGCCAAGTAACCGACGGGGAAGTGGCGACCACGTTGCGCGAAGCAGGCGAAACCCTGGCGGAAATTCGCACTGAACTCCGTAAGGTGCGGCTTGAGGACACGGCGGCGGAACTGCGCGGCGCTATTGCCAATATGGGCGATGCCGGGCGCAGCGCACAGGAATTGCTGGCAAGCCGCGAATTGCGTGACGCTTTGGTGCGCATCCCTGCCGCTGTCACCGCGCTTGAACAGACGCTCCGTACCGCGCGCGGCACCACCGTAGATCTGCAGGCCGATTTGTCGCCGCTGATGCGCGATTTGCGATCCTCGGTCGCCAATCTGCGCGACACGACTGAAGCGCTGCGGCGCAGCCCATCACAAACCCTTCTCGGCGCGCCGCCGCCGCCCAATCGGGATCGCCGCTGACATGAAAACCTTGCATCGCCGCGCAATGCTGCTGGCGGCACCTTTCCTCGCTTCCGCCTGTTCCGTATTGCCGGAACGGCCTTATCAGGAAGTGCTGCGCTATGCGCTGGAACCACGCCGGCACGGGGAAGGCTGGCGCGGCAAGGGGCGGCGGCTTTTGCTGCTGCGGACGCTGCGCGCACCGCCGGCGCTGGATGTGCGGGGACTGCGCAGTGTGCGCCCCGATGGGACTGAGGAAATTGATTTCTACGCCGAATGGATCGCGCCACCCGCCGAGGCTGCGGAACAGGCGCTACGCCGCTGGCTGATAGACGCGCGGCTTTTCGTTGCTGTGCTGGCGCCGGGTAGCCGCGCCAATGCTGATCTGGTGCTGGAAGGTGAATTGACGCGGCTGGTTGCCAATCGCGCCAAGGGGCAGGCGGAAGCGGAGTTAAATTTCGTGCTGATTTCCGAACGCGAAGCCTCATCCCGCGTGCTGGGGCAGATGCTCAGTTCAGGAACGGCGGCGCTGCCCAGTGGCGCCTTGCGCCCGGATCAGGCAGCGGCGGCGATGAATACCGCGCTCGGCAATGCTTTCGGATCGCTGGAACAGGCGCTATCGCGCTACGCCTGACCCTGCCGGCGCCGCCCGCGGCGAAAGGCATATACCAGATGCAGCCCATAGGCCGCGATGGAACCGCCCACCACCACCCAGGCGAGCGGTTCGACCCAGCCCTGAACCTGGTCGTAATGGTCTTCCAGCATATAGCCCGCGATGGCGAGGAAGCTCAGCCAAATCGCTGAACCAATTGCGGTCCAGAAATAAAACACACCGCGCGGGATTAGCACCATGCCGGCGGGGATGGAAATGATGGTGCGAATGCCAGGCAGCATCCGCCCGAAGCACAGCGCGACAGGCCCCCAGCGTTTAAGGGTTCGTTCTGCCCGATCCATATCTTCGGTTTCAAACGCGAACCATTTGCCATAGCGCGCAACCAAGGGGCGAATGCGTTCCATGCCGAACCAGCGCCCGATTTCATACCAAAAGGCATTACCCACAATCGTGCCTAATACGGCGACGATGATGGTGCCGATCAGTGAAATATCGCCACGCGCAGCGGCGAAGCCCGAAGCGGCCATGATGATTTCGGATGGGATTGGCGGGAAGATGTTTTCCGCCACCATCAGCAAGAATACGCCAAGCAGCCCGGTTTCCGCGACCTGGCGCGCCACCCATTCGAACATTCAATCCACCTTGAAAATCAGCAGCGTGAGCCAGCGCCCGCGCACGTAATTGAGCCCCGTGACAGAACCAACATCGCGCGGGGTGATGCTGCGTTCCGCAGCCGCCGCGCGAAACGCCGCTTCTTGCCGATGCGAAACCGCGACCACGCGCCCGGGCTTTTCCGCCAAGAACTGCGCCGCCGCCGCACCATCGCGCAAAAGCGCAATGCCGCCACCAAGCGCGAATTGCAGCGAAGGTTCGTGATAGCCGACCACGCCGAAATCCCGGTCGCGCAAGCCGGGAGCAATGGCGCGTATCTCGGCCGCCAAACGCGGGGATACCCAAACGGATTGCAGGCGCGGAATGACGCCTTCCAGCACGGCGGCATAAACCGGCACACTCAGCACGGCGCCAAGCAGGGCAGCGCGCGCCCATTGCCCAGCGCGCGCCGCGCGCCACAGCACAAGGATCAGCGCGGCGCCAAAGCCAAGCCCGATCAGCCCGAAAACATCCACGCGCTTTTCGGCATAGAAGGCCGCTGCCATTGCTGCGATCGGCAAGCCCAGCGCCACGCCCCCCAGCGCTAGCCAGCCAATCGCAGCCAGCCAGCGCGGCGTGGGGCGCCGGAGGGGATCCAGCGCCCAGGCCGCCGCCAGCAGCATCAGTGCGGGATAGGCGGGCAGCGCGTAATGCGGGAGTTTCGTTGCCACCGCTTCAAACAATAGCCAGACCGGCACGGCCCAGCCCAGCAGGAAGCGCGTTTGCGGCTTCAACCGATCCGCCCAGGCGCCGGGCAGCGCGCGCAGCACAATCCAAGCAGAGGGAAAGGCGGTGATGCCGAACAGGAAAGTATAGAAACCAGGCGGACCCCAATGGCTTTCCTCGCCCGATCCCACCTTGTTCAGCATGTCATCGCCAATTGCCTCGGTGAAAAACCGGCCCTCGGTCGCGATGCCAATGGCGATGAACCAGGGCGCGGCGCAGGCAATCATCAATGGCACGCCCCACAGCGGGCGGAGTGCGCCAAACCAGGGCGCGCGGCGGTCCACAACCAGCAAAGTGATGCCGGCCAGCAAAGGCACCATGGGCGCAATCGGCCCCTTGAGCAGCACACCGGCGCCCAACGCCAACCAAAAGCCCAGGGCCTGCTTCGTGGTGAATTGCGCCGGCGCAAGATAGGCGCGCCCCATCAGCAGCATCGCCGCCGTAATGCTGGCCAGCAAAGCCGCATCGGTCTTGGCGATATGGGTTTCCACCACCAGCACCATGCAAGGTGCCAGCATCGCCGCCGCCAGAAATGCCGCGCGTCGCCCAACCAAGGCTCGGCCCAGATAGCAGGTGGCCAATACCGCGAGCAGCGCACCGATCAGCG
>JBILPX010000406.1:0-2648 GCA_044373565.1 Roseomonas sp. | reverse complement strand
AAGGTGGGAACAGGCCATGCGGCAAATGCATCTTGTCGGCTTCATGCAGGCACAAAACTGCACCAATTACGCTAGCTCCTGGCGGCACCCGCAGTCGCGCACGGATTTCCTGACGGCGGATTTCTTCCAGGAAATCGGCCGCATCCTTGAAGCAGGTAAATTCGATATGGGCTTTTTCGATGACCGGCTTTCCATGCCCGATCGTTATGGCAGCGACCATCACCACACGGTGGAACATGGCATTCGCTGCGTGAAACTGGACCCGGTGGTGACGCTCACCATGATGGCCGCTGTCACAACACGCCTTGGCCTCGGTTCCACCGCCTCCACCACTTATTACGAGCCCTTCCATGTGGCGCGCGCCATGCAGACATTGGATCTGATGAGTGCGGGGCGCGCGGCCTGGAATATCGTGACATCCCTGAATGATGGCGAAGCGGCCAATATGGGCCATGATGAGATGATGGAGCATGACCGGCGCTATGACCGCGCCGATGAATTTGTGGAAATCGTGCTCGGCCATTGGGATGCCTGGGAAGATGATGCGCTGATTATTGATAAAACCACAGGCCGTTTCGGTGATGGCACTAAGGTGCATCGGTTGGATTATCGCGGCAAATTCCTGAAATCGCGCGGCCCCTTTACCGTGCCGCGCAGCCCGCAAGGCCGCCCAGTGCTGATCCAAGCCGGCAGTAGCGGGCGCGGCAAAAGTTTTTCTGCGCGCTGGGCGGAATTGGTTTTCGTCGCCTATCATGATGTGGCTTCTGGTGCGCGCGAATATGCCGAATTCAAGCACATGATCGCCGCTGCCGGGCGCAATCCGGATCATGTGAAGGTGGCGACGCTGATCTCCCCGATCTGCGCCGCGACCAAAGCCGAAGCGGAAGACAGGGCCGCGCTGATTGCCAGCCTGCCGCTTGAAATTGATGCGCTGTCGCTGCTGTCAGAAGCGTTGAATTTCGATTTCTCGACCAAGGGCATGGATGAGCCCTTCAGCGATGAGGAAATGGCCGGCATGCAGGGGCTGCAAGCCATTCGGGATCGTGTGGTGAGGAATACCGGCAAGAAGAACCCGACGGTGCGGGAATTCATCACCGGCAGCGGCAGGGGCCGACCCAATATGAATATGGTGGGCGGCCCCAAGGAAATCGCCGATAAGATGGAAGAATGGTTCACCAAGCCCGCCTGTGATGGCTTTGTGGTGGCCGCGACTTATGTGCCGGATGGCTACCGCGATTTCGTGACGCATGTGGTGCCGGAACTCCAGCGCCGGGGGTTGTTCCGGAAGGAATATACTGGGCCAACATTGCGCGACCATCTGGGCCTGGCGAAATCCACTATTGGCGATTGGCGCCCGGCCAGCGCCGCCGAATAGGCGTTGATTTTCCAGGCGAGCCTGCGCCATCCTGTACCAAAGGCGGGCATAGCCCTGCCAGAACAATAGGAAGGAACCACCATGCGCGCCGCGATATTCCGCAAGGGCAATTTTGTGCTGGGCGATGTGCCAGACCCGCAGCTCCAGCCAGGCCAGGTGCTGGTGCGCACCAAGGCCTGCGGCATTTGCGGTACGGATTTGCATGCGGCGCGCTTCACGCGCGAATTCGTCTCCCTCGCGCAGCGCAGCGGTGGGCGCTGGAATATGGATACCGAACGCGATGTGGTCTTCGGCCATGAATTCGTGGGCGAGGTTGTGGCGAATGGCCCGGGTACGGAAGGGAAATTCAAGCCGGGCCAATTGGTCACCTCCATGCCGCTCACCATCACTGGTTCAACAATATTGGGCATGGGCTACAACCCGGATTTGCCGGGCGGTTTTGCTGAATATATGCCGCTCGCGGAACGCATGTTGTTGCCGCTGCCGGCCACGATGGAACCCGACCACGCCGCGCTGACCGAACCCATGGCGGTTGGCATTCATGCAGTGGAACATTTCGGCGTGAATAACGCCGAAGTGCCGCTGGTGATTGGCTGTGGCCCGATCGGGCTGGCGACCATCGCGGCGCTCAAGCTTCACGGCCATGCACCGATCATCGCGGCGGATTTCTCGGCAGGGCGCCGCGCCTTGGCACAGAAAATGGGCGCGGATATCGTGATAGATCCTGCGGTTGAATCTCCCTACCAGGCTTTGGAACGCGCCATAACGCCGGATGGCTTTGACGCCAGCCGCTACGCCGCGCTTTTTGGCCTTGGCCCCAAGCGCCGCCCCGCCGTATTGTTTGAATGCGTGGGCATTCCGGGCGTGCTCGCCGCCATGATGGAAGGCGCACCCACCGGTGCGCGCATCATCGTGGTTGGTGTCTGCATGGAACCCGATGGGATCGAGCCCTTCTTCGGCATTGTGAAGCAATTATCGCTGCATTTCGTACTGGCCTATAATGCGCAGGAATTCGCGGCCACGCTCGGCCATATCGGCGCCGGGCGGCTGGATGTGCGGCCACTGATCACCGGGCGGATTGGCCTGGCCGAGGTTGGACAGGCCTTCAAGGATTTGGCCAGCCCCGAAACCCATGCGAAGATTTTGGTGGAGCCGTGGCGCTGACATCGCCATCCTGAAACCTACCGCTTTGCTCAGCCCTTCAGGTCGCACTGCCATGCCCGATCTTTTCTCCCCCTTCACGCTCAAGGATGTCACGCTGCGCAATCGGCTC
>JBILPX010000405.1:0-2650 GCA_044373565.1 Roseomonas sp. | reverse complement strand
AAGACGGCCCGGGATGGCATCCACGGCGCCACCATGGCGAGTGCGGAATTCAGCGCCGATTCGGAAGAAAAGCGCCCGACGGTGCAGATCGGCGATCCCTTCGCCGAAAAGCTGCTGATCGAAGCCTGCATGGAATTGATGGCGACGGACGCGATTGTTGCCATTCAGGATATGGGTGCGGCGGGGCTGACGAGTTCCAGCGTTGAGATGGCCGGCAAGGGCGGCATGGGCATTGAACTTGAAATGGAAGCCGTGCCGCAGCGTGAAGAAGGCATGTCGGCTTATGAGATGATGCTGTCCGAAAGCCAGGAACGCATGCTGATGATCCTGAAGCCGGGCCGCGAGGCCGAGGCTGAGGCGATTTTCCGCAAATGGGAATTGGATTTCGCGGTGATCGGCAAGCTGACCGATACCGGGCGCATCGTGATCCGCCATAAGGGCGTGCTGGAAGCGGATATTCCGCTGGCGCCGTTGGAATCCGAAGCGCCGCTTTATCGCCGCCCTACGGCGGAAACGCCGAAGCAGCCGGTGTTGGTGGCGTCCGCCATTCCCGATCCGGTGGGGATTGCGTCGGCCTTGATGACGCTTGTTGCCTGCCCCGACCTTTGTTCGCGCCGCTGGATTTGGGACCAATATGACAGCCTGGTGAATGGCCAAACCGTGCAGCGCCCGGGTGGGGCGGATGCGGCGGTGGTCAGGATTGAAGATCATGACCGGGCACTTGCCATGACCACGGATTGCACACCGCGCTATTGCATGGCGGACCCCGAGGAAGGCGGCAAGCAAGCGGTTGCGGAAGCCTGGCGGAATATCACTGCCGTTGGCGCTTTGCCTTTGGCGATCACCGACAATATGAATTTCGGCAATCCGGAAAAGCCCGAAATCATGGGGCAATTCGCTGCCGCCGTGCGGGGTATGGCGGCGGCGTGTATCGCGCTGGATTTCCCGGTCGTCTCGGGCAATGTGTCTCTTTACAATGAAACCGAAGGCCGCGCGATTTTACCGACGCCGGCGATTGGCGGGGTTGGCGTGCTGGAGAACGCCGCGCAGGCGGTGGGGCTTGCCATGCCGGCCAAGGGCGATTTGGTGCTGATTGGTGACACCCAGGGCTGGCTTGGCCAATCACTGTGGCTGCGCGAAATCTTGGGGCGGGAAGAAGGTGCGCCGCCGCCGGTTGATCTGGTGGCGGAACGCCAGAATGGGGATTTTGTGCGCGGGCGCATCCTGGGGGGCGAAGTTCTGGCCAGCCATGACTGCGCCGATGGCGGGCTGCTGGTGGCCTTGGCGGAAATGGCGATGGGGAGCGGCATCGGCGCGAGGCTGGCCGCGGCGCCGGAGGGTATCCCCGCCCATGGCTTCTGGTTCGGCGAAGACCAGGCTCGCTATGTGGTGGCGGTGGCCGATGGCGCCGCGCTGATCGCCAAGGCCAAGGCCGCAGGCGTCCCGGCCCGGCTGATCGGGACAGCCGGCGGGGGGGACTTGGTTCTGCCCGATGGGACTGCCATATCGGTTTTGAAGCTGGCGGCGGCCCATGAGGCGACGCTGCCCGCATTAATGGGGGAGAGTTAGCAGCCATGGGTATGCAGGCCGCGGAAATTGAGGCGCTGATCAAGGCAGCGCTGCCGGATGCGGAGGTGACGATCGAAGATTTGGCCGGCGATGGCGATCACTACGCCGCGAAGGTTATATCTTCCGCCTTCAAGGGCTTGCCCCGCGTGCGGCAACATCAGATTGTCTATGCTGCACTACAGGGGCGCATGGGGGGGGTCCTTCATGCGCTTGCCTTGCAAACCTCTGCCCCGGAATAGGAACCAAGAACATGAGCAACCCAGCTTTTGAACGTATCGACGCCGATATCAAGGCGACCCCCGTGGTCCTTTTCATGAAGGGCACGCCGGTTTTCCCGCAATGCGGCTTTTCCGCCCGCGTGGTGCAAATTCTGTCCCACCTGGGCGTGCCCTTCAAGGGCGTGAATGTGCTGGAAGATATGGAAATTCGCGAAGGTATCAAGGAATTTTCGAACTGGCCGACCATCCCGCAGCTTTATGTGCAGGGTGAATTCGTGGGCGGCTGCGACATCATCACCGAGATGTTTCAGTCAGGTGAGCTTTCCGGACTGCTCAAGGAAAAGGGCGTGGCGCATAAGGCCGACGCGTAAGCTTCAAAACCCTGTCCAAATGAAAACGCCGCCCCAAAAAGCGGCGTTTTTTATTGCATCAGCCTTCGGCGGGCGGGGTACGAGGGGCGCGGTTGCGATTGGCCTTGTTGCCGCTGCTGCGATTCTGCCGATTGGCCTTCTGGCCCTGGGAAGCGCTTCGGTTGCGCGTGGATTGGCTGCGCTGCGTGGTGCTGGCAGCGGCTTCCGTACCATCAGCAGCGCGGCGCGGCGCGGCATCAGCCGGAACTGCGCTGGTCGCGACGATCAGGCCACCAAGGGCAGCCAGAACCAGAATACTCTTCATCATGGGATCAACCTTCCTGAGCGAATCGGGAATTTACGTAGCACGAATTGCCCAGGTGCCGCCCATGGAAATCACCGCACATCGCTGACAAAGGTCGCCTCAGATGATGAAATTTACTTAATGATGCACAGGCGGCGGCCTCATTCCCCGCTCGCCCTTGCCTTCGCTTCTTCCGCACTGCCTATCCC
>JBILPX010000404.1:0-2652 GCA_044373565.1 Roseomonas sp. | reverse complement strand
AGGGGGGCGCCCGCGGATCAGCGGGCGCCCCTTCTTGTTTTAGCGCTCCGCCCGCTCAACCCGGATGGCGATGGCTTCGGCAATGGCGACATCCACCCGGTCACCAGGCTTGAGCGTCCTCAGGAATTCCCGCATTTCGGGGCTGCGCACCGCGACAGTGCGCTCCACGCGCGACGGCCCAACGAAGCTCACCATATTATTGGCGGTATCCACGGCGGTGATGCGGACCTCTTCGCGGGTCGCAACCATCACGCCGCCGGCAGGCCGCGCCCCGGGTTCGGCGCGCGTAGTGCCCACAACGGTTTCTGGTTCAAGTCTGCTGCCACGCGGGGCCATACGCACGGCGACCGCTTCCTCAAAAAGCAGCCGGACGCGATCGCCACGGCGGATCTGTGCGAAATTCTGCACTTCCGGGCCAAGCTGCAGGGTTTGCGGCTTATTATCCGGGCCGCGCACCACAATGGTCCGGGTACGGGCATCAACCCGATCCACCGCCGCCACCATTTCACGCGTGGTGGAGACAACCACCGGCGGTTCGGGGGTTGGCGTGGCGCAGCCGATCAGCGCCAAAAGCGGCAAAGCAAGAATGGCGCCTTGGCGTAGGCGCCCTGAGAGGGTTGCAAACATTATTTTGCTTTCCTTAATCTGAGCCAATTTACAAAGGCCGGGGTTAAACGATTCTTTGATAAACCAAAGGCGCGCGGCCGGCTACTGCCTTCAGGCAGCGCCTTCCTGCCAATAGCCCTGATGCGGCACCGCGCCTTCCGCTTCAAGGCAGGGGCCAACCACCGCCACCTTTTCCGCCGCGCTGTCCAGAACCGCCCGGCAAGAAAGGGATAACCCTGCGGTGTGGGGTTGCGCATTACGCAAATGCAGAATCGCACCGGCGGAAAGCCCGTAAACCGCGCGCCCGATACCGGTATAGAAAATCGCCGCTGAACACATGGCGCAGGGCTCGCCCGAGGAATAAATCGTGGCATTCCGCAGCACTTCGCGCGGCAGTCCAGCCCGCAGCACGGCGTGCAGCGCATTCATTTCGGAATGCGCCAGCGTCCCACCGCCGCCCTTGCCCTGGGTGGAACCGGCTTCCGCCAGCACCTGACCCTTTTCATCGGCAATCACCGCGGCAAAGGGCCGATCACCGCGCGCGCGGGCCTCACCGGCCAGGGCGAAGGCGCGGCGCAGCAGCGCGGCATCGAGCGGAGAGAGATTGTCATCCTCGGCCATGGCGGGCTTCCTATTCATTGCGGAGCAAGGGTGCGGCCTTCGCACGGAGCGCGAAGGCAGTGCCGGCATAACCGAAGCCAAGCGTAATGGCCATGCAGGCCAATACCGTCAGCGCCAAAGTGCCCGGCAGAAAGACCCAATCCGCGCGCATGACAAAACGCACCACGCCCCAGGCCGCGGCCGTGCCGGCTGCCGCCGCCAGCAAACCCGCCGTCAGCCCCAGCAGCCCGAATTCGACCAGGAAGCTCGCGCGGATTTGCGCGCGTGTGGCGCCGATGGTCTTCAGCACCACCGCATCCCGAATGCGCCGCCTTTGTCCCGCCGCCACCGCGCCCGCCAGCACCAGCAAGCCCGCCGCCAGTGTAATCCCCGCCACCGCGGAAAGTGCCAGACCGATGCGTTCCAGCAGCCCCACCACCTGGTCCAAGGCATCGCGCACGCGAATGCCCGTAACATTCGGAAAGCGATCGGTCAGCAGCTGCAGCAGCGCCGCTTCCTGCGCCACATCATTGCGCATGGTCGCGATATGCGTATGCGGTGCGGCGGAGAGCAAACCAGGTGAGGCCACCAGCACGTAATTGATGCCAAGCCCGCGCCAGGCGATTTCGCGCAGGCTCGCGATTTTCAGCGTGATGTCGCGGCCAAGCACATTGACGGTGATGCTATCGCCAACACCAACGCCCCAGCCCTTGGCGAGTTGCGCATCGAAGGAAACCAAGGGCGGGCCGGCATAATCCGGCGTCCACCACTCACCCGCGATCAGCCGCGCACCCTCTGGCGGGGTCGCGGCATAGGTCAGGCCGCGATCACCGCGCAAAGCCCAGGCGGTCTCGGGTGTCGCATTCACCTGTTCCGCCGGCACGCCATTCACAGCGACAATGCGCGCGCGCAGATTGGGCACGCTGCGGATTTCCGTGACACCTGTTTGCGCGCGGGCCAGCGCCTCAAACGCCGTCACCTGATCGGATTGGATATCAATGAAGTAAAAATTCGGCGCGGCAGCGGGCATTTCTTCGGCCAATTGCCGGCGCAGATTGCCTTCAATCAGCGCAATGGCGGAAAGCACCGTCAGCCCCACGCCGAGCGAAACGAGCATGAGTGGCGTCGGCGCCCCAGGCCGGTGCAGATTGGCAAGGCCCAAGCGCAAAGCCGGGCGGCGCGCATGCGGCAGGCGCCGGGCGATTGCCATCAGCGCCCCCGCACCAAGGCGGAACAGCAAAAGCGTGCCGATCACCGCCACGATGAACATCGCCGCAAAGCGCGGATTTTCCGCCGTGCCGATCACCAAGGCGGAAAGTGCTGCTGCCGAGACCAGAATCGCGGCCAGAATGCCAAGGCTTGGTCTGCCTGAACTCGGCGCCACCACATCACGAAACAAAGCCGCACCCGGAATGCTGCCCGCGCGCCCAAGCGGCCAAAGCGTGA
>JBILPX010000116.1:0-8679 GCA_044373565.1 Roseomonas sp. | reverse complement strand
CGCGGCGCGCGCCACGGCTTGCGCACCGATATTCCCGCCGGCGCCGGCGCGGTTATCAATCACCACTGGCTGACCCAAAGCTGCCTGCAAAACAGGCTGCATGATGCGCATTGCGGCATCCGATGCGCCGCCGGGCGGGAAGCCCAGGATGATCGTCACGGGCCGGCTGGGCGCCCATGTTTGCGCCGAAGCGGCGCTGGCATGAGCGAGAAGGCCGGCGCCAAGGCCAGCGAGGAGGCTGCGTCTGTTCATGGGGAAGTATTTAGCAATTCCCGCGCCAGTCCAGCAAGAAAACGAATCGCTGCAGGAAAAGCCTATCGCCGCCCCGCCGCCGCCATGATTTCTGACCGGCGCTGAATGGCCCAACCATAATTATCGGGCCACATCTTATTGCCCGGATCGCAGCCGAGGCTCTCGGCGGCCTTCAGTGTCCAATAGGGGTCGTACATCAATTCGCGACCAACCGCGATCAAATCAGCGCGGCCTTCTTGTAAAATCGCCTCAGCCTGATCGCCAGCGATGATCACGCCAACGGCCATGGTCGCAACACCAGCATCGCGCCGCACGCGTTCCGCATAGGGTACCTGGAAGCCGGGCGGGCGTTCGGCACGGGTGCGCAAAGGCTGGCCTGAATCATTCGCGCGGAAGGCTGGCGCGCCCGAAACACCCCCTGCGGAGCAATCCACCACATCCACGCCGCGCGCCTTAAGCTCCTTCGCCAGCACCACGGAATCATCCAGGCTCCAGCCTTCAGCCGTGCCATCCACGGCGGAGATGCGGAAGAATAGCGGCAGATCAGCCGGCCAGGCCGCGCGCACAGCTTCGGTCACTTCCAAGGCAAAGCGCATGCGCCCGGCCAGGTCCCCGCCATAGCGGTCATTGCGCTTATTCGCGATGGGCGAAAGAAAAGCCTGGATCAAATACCCATGCGCGCCATGAATTTCGAGCACGCGAAACCCTGCCTTGGCAGCGCGCACGGCAGCGGCGGCGAAGGCCTGCACGGTTTCCTGGATTTTCGCTTCCGTCATGGCCGTTGGCGCATGCCAGGCGGGGCCCACCGGTTCCGACGTTGGCCCAAAACACTCCCAAGGGGGCGAACCCGTCGCGGCATCTTCGGCGCTGAGCGGCGTGCTACCCTTCCAGGGCGGCTGCACGGAAGCCTTGCGCCCGGCATGGGCGATTTGAATGGCGGGGACGGAACCAAAGCCGATGATGGCATCCACAATGGGGCGATAGGCTTCTACTTGCGCGTCATTCCAAAGCCCGCAGCAGCCATGGGTGATCCGCCCTTCCGGCACTACCGCGGTGGCTTCAGTGAAGACCAAGCCTGCGCGTCCGCGCGCAACCGCGGTCAGGTGCGAAAAATGGAAGCCATTCGCAAGGCCATCCTTGGCCGAATACATGCAAAGCGGCGAAAGTGCCACGCGATTGGGAAGTGTTACGGACCGCAGCGCGATGGGCGTGAAAAGCAGTGGCATGGACATGCGTGGCTTCCTTGAAGGGGGCTTTGCAGCTAGTCTGATTGTATGACGCGAGCCGTCAAGCCTTGGTGCTTCGTTAAGCGCCGCGCCCCCCCAAGAAGGATTGTGCCATGACCACAAGACGCGCTGCCCTTGCCGGGCTTCTTGCCTTTCCAGCGCTCGCTTCCGCACAGGAAGCCTGGCCCGCGCGTAGCCTGCGGCTGATTTCGCCTTTTCCGCCAGGCGGGGCCGCCGATGTTCTGGCGCGCAACATCGCCGAGGAATTGACCCCCGCGCTCCGTCAATCAGTGGTGGTGGAAAACCGCACTGGTGCGGGTGGTTCCGTTGGTACGGAAGCGGTGGTGCGCAGTGCGCCCGATGGCTATACGCTGCTGATGGGGTCCACCGGCCCGCTTGCGATCAACCCGGCGTTACTGCGCCTTGCCTATGATCCAGCGCGGGATCTGGTGCCGATTGGGATGGTCTCCACCGTCGCTTCCGTTCTTGTGGTGCATCCATCCGTACCCGCACGCAATTTGAACGAGTTGCTGGCATTGGCACGCGCCAAGCCGGGCGAAATGAATTACGGATCAAGCGGCACGGGCAGCGCGCAGCATTTGTTTATGGAATTGCTAAAGCAAATGACTGGGGTGGACATCACCCATATACCCTATCGCGGAACGGGTCCGGCCGTGGTGGATACAATCGGCGGCCGGCTTGCCATGATGTTCGACACCACGCCGACGGCGCTGCCGCATATCCAAGGCGGGCGCGTGCGCGCTATCGCCGTGACCACCGCGCGGCGCGATCCTGCCTTGCCGGATGTACCCACAATCGCAGAATCTGGTGTGGCGGGCTACGAAGGTGTGGGCTTTTACGGGCTCATGGCACCTGCCGCCACGCCCGCTGCGATTGTGGATCGGCTCCACCGGGAAGTGAATGCGGCGCTGGCCCGTGAAGCCTTCCGCGCGCGCCTGGTGGCGCAGGGTACTGAACCCGCCCCCATGACTCAGGAAGCCTTTCGGGATTTCATCGCAACCGATCGCGAAAGATGGGCGCGCGTGATCCGCGATGGCAATATCAAGGTTGATTGAGCCTATCGGAGATTTTTCGATGCTGCGTGAAATGATCTGAGGCAACCACAGAAGCGCCTGCCAAGTCGCTCATGGCATGGGCAAGGCGCTTCGCCTCAATCATGCGGCTTCAGTGCAAAATCATAGACAAGCTTGCGCCAGCTGGAATTCATGACCTTGCCATCGGGACCCGTTCCGGGGGGATGTTGCGTGAATGCGGCGATCAATTCCTGCTTCACGCCAAAGACCGCATCACTATCCAAATAGGGATCGCCGGCGACAAAAACATGCGTCACCAGGGTTTCATGCCCAGGTGCCGCAATCATGAAATGCACATGCGCCGGGCGCATCGGGTGCCGGCCGGTGGCGCGCAGCAATTCCCCCACCGGGCCATCATCCGGCACCGGGTAGGAAGTGGGAGCCAGGGTCCAGAAATGGAAACGCCCTTCGCTATCTGTGCGAAAGCGCGCGCGCAAATTGGCATCTGGCTGATCAGGCCGCTGCACATCGTAATAGCCATCCTCATCCGAATGCCAGATATCCACGATGGCGCCTGCAATGGGGCTGCCGCCTGCGGTTGAAACGCGGCCGGACACATGCAGCGGCTCGCCCTTCATGGCGCGCGCAACCTCTGCCCCCAGGGGCAATTCCGGCGCGCCTTCAACATAAAACGGGCCGAGTACCGTGGTGGGGGTGGCGCCTGCTGGCAGCCGGTGATTGATCGCATCCACCAGCATGGAAACGCCAAGCGTATCAGAAAGCAGGATGAATTCCTGGCGCTTGCCATCACACATATGGCCGATGCGGGTCATGAAGCTGATCGCAGTCTGCCATTCCTCGAAGCTGGGCTCAACATCACGCACAAAAGCATGCAGATGCTTCACCAGGCTTTGCGCGATGTGGCGCAGGCGGGGATCCTCTGCGCCGGCCAGCCGTTGCAGCACGGCATCGGTGATGGAGTTCTCATCAAAGTCGCGCATCGGTGGTTTCCCTTATCATTCCCTGTTTGATCAGGCGGGCCGCAAAAAATCGACTAATCCAGCCCCATCAACCCGCGCGCATAATCCCGCGCCGCGAAGGGGCGCAAATCCTCGGCCTTTTCGCCAACGCCCACCACATGCACGGGCAGGCCGAATTCCTGCGCCAAGGCCACCACCACGCCGCCCTTGGCCGAGCCATCCAGCTTGGTCACAGCAAGGCCGGTGACATCCACCATTTCCTTGAAAACCTTCACCTGCTGCACGGCGTTTTGCCCCGTGGTGGCATCCAAAACCAGCAGCACGGAATGCGGCGCGGTTTCATCCACGCGCTTGATGACGCGGATGATTTTGCGGAGTTCTTCCATCAACGCAGTTTTATTGTGCAACCGGCCAGCCGTATCTACCAGCAGCAAATCCAGCCCATCGGCGCGCGCCGCAGTCAGCGCATCAAAAGCCAGCGCCGCTGCATCTGCATCAGGCTTGGCGGGCGCGAAGAAGCGCGCAGATGTCCGCCCAGCCCAGACCTGTAATTGCTCCACCGCTGCGGCGCGGAAGGTGTCGCCCGCGACAAAGCCGATTTTCAGCCCCTGTTCCGCGTAATGCCGGCCAAGCTTGGCGATGGTGGTGGTTTTGCCCGTGCCATTCACACCCACCACCAGCACCACATGCGGCGCGCGGGCGGGGATGATTTCCATGGGCTGCGCAACGGGTTCCAGAATATTGGCGATTTCATCGGCGAGTGCCGTCTTCACTTCCTCATCGGTCACTTCCTTGCCGAAGCGCGTGCGGCGGAAGCCCTCCACAATCCGGCGCGAAGCCGCGACACCCAGATCAGCGGTGATCAGGGTTTCTTCCAACTCCTCCAGCGCCTCATCATCCAGCCGCCGCTTGTGCAGCAGGGAGACAACGCTTTCCGTGAGCTTGGCGGTGGAGCGCGATAGCCCCGCCTTCAGCCGCGCGAACCAGCCGGTTTTGGCGGGCGCTTCTGCCTCAGGCGCCGGGATTTCAGCAGGCGGCGCTTCCAGGATGGGTTCCGGGAGTGGGGGAGGGGTTTCCAGAATCGGAGCCGGCGACGCTTCAGCCGGGGCGGAACTCGGAATTTCGGGCTGGGTCGCGCCGCCGCCGCGCAAACGGCCAAAGAAATCGCGCAAGGCCATCAGGCGGCCTCCGCCAAAAGCCCATCCGCATCGGCGCCGGTCACGCGCAGGCGGCGGATTTCACCCGGCTGCCCCGCACTGCCCAGCAAGCGCAGCGGCGCAAAATATTCCGTATGGCCGCGATCGGGGTGTTCCAACAAAACCTGTTCCTCCTGCCCCAGCCGCCCCGCGAAATAGCGCGCCGCTGCCGCCGCCCCGGCTTCGCGCAGCCGCGCCGCCCGCGCGCGACGCTCCGGCACCGGAATTTGTGGCATGCGCGCCGCTGGCGTGCCCGGGCGTTCCGAATAAGGGAAGACATGCAGGAAAGAGAGGCCGCAATCCCTTACAAGATCAAGGCTTTCCTGGAATTGCGCTTCGGTTTCAGTCGGGAAGCCCGCAATCAGATCAGCGCCAAAGACGATATCAGGGCGCAGCCGCCGCGCCTTTTCAGCCAGCGCAATGGCATCCGCGCGCAAATGCCGCCGCTTCATGCGCTTCAGAATCAAATCCGACCCATGCTGCAAGGAAAGATGCAAATGCGGCATCAGGCGGGGTTCTTCCGCAATCAGCCGCCAAAGATCTTCATCCACTTCCACGGGATCGAGCGATGACAAGCGCAGCCGCGGCAATTCCGGCACCAGCGCCAGCACGCGGCGGATCATTTGCCCAAGTGTCGGGCTGCCCGGTAGGTCAGGCCCATAGGAAGTGACATCCACCCCGGTCAGCACCGCTTCCCGATACCCCGCCGCCACCAAGGCACGAAGCTGTTCAACAATGGCGCCGATGGGCACAGAACGCGACGGCCCGCGCCCGAAGGGAATGACGCAAAAGGTGCAGCGATGATCGCAACCCTGCTGCACCTGCACAAAGGCGCGCGCCCGCCCGGCGAATTCCGTCACCAAATGGGCCGAGGTTTCGCGCGCGGCCATGATGTCACTGACCGGCGCGGGCGGTGCATCCAAAGCGGCCCAGGTTTCGGGCTTCAGCTTCTCGGCATTGCCGATCACACGCTCCACCCCTGGTAGGCCAGCCCATTTATCGGGTGCGATTTGCGCCGCGCAGCCGGTCACGATGATGCGCGCGCCGGGATTGTCGCGATGCGCCTTCCTGATCGCCTGCCGCGCCTGGCGTTCAGCTTCCGCTGTCACGGCGCAGGTATTCACTATGATGGTCCCCTGCTCCCCCGCACGGGTCGCAAGGTCACGCATCGCCTCACTCTCATAGGTATTGAGCCGACAGCCAAAGCTCAGCAGCCGCACGGGATCGGGCGCGCTCATGCCGAATAAGCCGCCAGATCAAGGCTGCCGGTGAAGGCAGTGGCGACGGGGCCGGTCATCAGCACATGCCCATCCTGGCTCCATTCCATAAAAAGATCGCCGCCCGGCATCGAAATGCGCGCCGCGCGCCCGGTCAGCCCACGCCGATGGGCATTGACCATGGCGGCGCAAGCGCCAGACCCACAGGCGAGCGTCAGCCCCGCGCCCCTTTCCCAGACTACCAGGCGCAGATGATCCGGCGACATCACCTGCACAAAGCCGATATTGGCGCGGTCCGGGAAAATCGGGTCGCGTTCCAGGCGCGGGCCTAATTCGCTTATGGCCAGCGCATCCAGATCGGGCACGAAAAACGACGCATGCGGATTTCCCATGGAACAGGCGGCTGGGTCCGCTACGGGTCCGCAAGTAAGCGGCACATGCAGCGTATCTGCTTCCCGCGCCAGGGGCACATCCCGCCAGCCGAGTCGTGCCGGTCCCATATCCACCTGCCAAAGCCCATTCGGGGCAGCCTCGCTTGGCAAATCGCCGGAAATGGTGCGCACCACCACCCGCGCCTTGCCGGTTTCAGCAGCAATCAGGGAAGCGATGCAGCGCGTGGCATTGCCGCAAGCGCCGGCTTCCGAACCATCTGGGTTGTGGATGCGCATGAAGACATCGGCGCCCGCCGCCGGCGGTTCCATGATGATCAATTGGTCGCAGCCAATGCCGCGCCGGCGATCCGCAAGCGCCACAATCTCTGCACGCGTCAGGCCAAGCGGCGTGGCGCGGCCATCCAGCACCACGAAATCATTGCCGAGCCCATGCATCTTGCGGAAGGAAAGCATGGGCGGGGATATAGAGCATTTTCAAGCCAAGTGGTATCACTTGGCGACTCGGAAAATGCGATCAGACAAAGGTTTAGAGCGGTTCCCGTACCCCCGTGTACGGGGATCGCTCTATGCCGCTCGGGCGCGAACCGGAACCCGCTTAACGGATGCCTGGAAGATTTACCCGTTCAGCAGCCGATCAATCTCATCCTGCTCCAGATCGGGGCCGGCCATCTTCGGGTCTGCTACAGTTTGCACCACGCCCTTCAGCTCCACCTTGGGGCGGGATGCATTGGGGCCAGGCTGGGTGTTTTCGGGCAGGATGTCTTCAAGGATGGATTCCACCTGCTGCAAGTCCCGAATGGCGCGGCGGATGCGCTGGCCGGTCAAATCCTGGAAGGAACAGGCCTCAAAGATGGCATTCACCCTTTCGGTGATGGCCGGCAGGGCATCCGGGCTGCCCGCACCCTTCTCAAGCCATTCCTGAATGGCCTCGGCAGCTTCCAGAATGGTATTGGCAGCCGCTTCCGTCGCCTGGACCACCGCCTCAAGCTCCTGGCCGGAGGTGCGGTTACCCGGCTGAGGCGCGGAAATCATGCCAGCGATTCTTTCATGAACGGAAGATATCTGGCTGGCCAGGTTTTCCTCGCTCATGCCCAGAAGCTGCACGCTGGCGGATACCTCGGCGCTGACTTCTGAGATGCGGCGGTCCATAAAGGCGCGCAAATCGCCGAAAAGAGGCTCCATAGCGGCCCTGAGCACTTCCGGGTCCGGCACTGTATCCGCTTGCGAATGCGACATGAGACTTCGTCCTGAATCCAAGGGGCGGCCAAACCGCCGGGTGATCACGTGGGCATTAAACACCCATAAAGGTGAAATCTCCGTTTCTCTGGGGCGGGTCTTGTGTGGAAAACTTTGCGGCGCTATAGCCCCGCCTCCCGCGCCGTGGCCCCATGGACATGCCCGGCCGGAACCCCCTTCCCACCGCATGGTGCGGCCCCGGCAACGGGAGCAAGGCGGAAGGGATGACCCCATAGGAGGGCCAAATGTCCAAGATGAAGACGAAATCAAGCGTGAAAAAGCGCTTCCGTCTGACCGCGACCGGCAAGGTCAAGGCAGGCGGTGGCTTCAAGCGCCATATGCTATCCGCCAAGCGGTCCAAGATGAAGCGCCAGAACCGCGGTGCCTTCGTGCTTGATAAGCAGGATGGTGATACCGTGAAGCAGTGGATGCCCTATGGGCTGGACCGGTAAAGGGAGGGACGCAGAATGGCTCGTGTAAAACGCGGCGTTACGAAGCACGCCCGCCACAAAAAAGTTCTCAAGCTCGCCGAAGGTTACGTCGGCCGGTCCGGCACCGCTTACCGCCCCGCTTTGGAGCGGGTGGAAAAGGCGTTGCAATATGCCTATCGCGACCGTCGCAACAAAAAGCGCGACTTCCGCGGCCTTTGGATCCAGCGCATCAATGCGGCTGTCCGTGAGCATGGCCTGACCTATTCCCGCTTCATCGCCGGCATCAAGGCGGCGGGGATTGAGATGGACCGCAAAATCATGGCGGCACTTGCCTTTGACGAACCGGCGGCCTTCGCGGCGCTGGTGGAAAAGGCAAAGGCAGCAGGCGCCGCCTGATCAACTGGCGCTCGGGGCTTTCCCGACGCCATTCCAGCGTTTAGCAAGGGCCGCTTCCTAGGAATTCCTGGGGATGCGGCCCTTCGCATATTCGGACAGGATGACATGACCAACGACCTGGCTTCCCTGCAGGCCGAAACCCAGGCCGCCATCGGCGCCGCCGCAGATCCCCGCGCCTTGGATGCCGTGCGCGTCGCCGTGCTGGGCAAATCCGGCACGCTGACCGCATTGCTGAAGGGCCTCGGCGCCGTCGCACCCGAAGCACGCAAGGAACGCGGCGCGGCCCTGAACCAGGTGAAATTCGCAATCGAAGCCGCTT
>JBILPX010000403.1:0-2680 GCA_044373565.1 Roseomonas sp. | reverse complement strand
TTCCAAAAACGCATTGGCGCGGGTGATGGCTTCTTCCATGGAACCGCCATGCGCGCCGCGCGCATCGGTACGCGCGATGATCACAAAATCAGGGTCCAGCGCATCGCGCGTTTGGCAAGCGGCGCGGATTTTCAGCACGGCTTCTTCCCGCGCAATCACTTCACGCCCGGCTACATGGCCGCAGCGCTTGGGCGCCACCTGGTCTTCCAGATGCATCCCCGCGACACCGGCGCGGATGTATTCTTCGACCGTGCGCACCACATTGATGGCATTGCCAAAGCCCGTATCGGCATCAGCAATCAGCGGCGCACGCACGGCAGAGGCGATCAACTTCGCGTTCAGCGCCATTTCGGTCAGCGTGATCAGCCCCGCATCGGGCAGGCCGAGCAAGTTCAGCGAAGTGCCATAGCCCGACATATAAAGCGCCGGGAAACCCGCATGTTCCAGAATGCGGGCCGACATGGCGTTGAAGCAGCCCGGCAAGATCAGCGGCGCGGGTTCCTTCAGAAGCGCGCGCAACCTTGTGGTGGCGCGGGCGGGGCTGGCTTGACCAAGGCGCATGGCGTGATCCTCCTTACTTCAGCGGGAAGCCAAGGGAACGTAGCGCCGCCTTCAGCCCATCGCGCCCACGCAGCGCGCTGATGGAACCAATGCGCGAAATCACGCGCTGCGACCAATTATCGGCGGCCATTTCATAGCGCTTGGAATATTCGCCGAGCTTTTCATCATAGGAAGCCCGCAGCGCCTTTTCCTTGGCGGTGGAATAGGTTTCGTGATGCAGCACCGCTTCCTGAGACAAGCGTGGCTTCACGGCACTTTCCTTGCCCGGTGCGGCATAGCCGACGCAAAGACCAAAGACCGGGGCGGCACCAGGCGGCAGGCCGAGCATGGCGGCAACACGCGGCACATCATTGCGGAGCGCGCCGATATAAAGGGTGGCAAGGCCCATGCTTTCAGCGGCCACCACGGCATTCTGCGCGGCAAGACCCGCATCAATGGCCGCAACCAGGAAGGTTTCCAGGAAGGGCATCCCAGCCAGCGAGACACCTTCCTGCTGCCCCAACCTTTCATTGCGCGAGACATCGGCAATGAAAATCAGGAAAATCGGGCATTGTTCGATATGCCGCTGCCCACCGGCGATTTCCGCGAGCGCCTTGCGCTTTTCCGGATCATTCACCGTAACCACGGACCAGGTTTGTAGGTTGGAAGACGTCGCCGCCGATTGCGCTGCCGCGATCAGGGATTCCAGCGTGCCTGCGGGCAGCGCATCGGGCCGATAGCCGCGCACGGAACGGTGGGAGAGCAGCAGCGCCATGGTGTCATTCCAGGGGCCAAGCTTGGGTTCGGCGCCAGCGCCGTAACGGGCCGTCAGGGCGGCGGCGGCGGGCAATTGCATGCCATCCATTTGGGTATTCCTTTGCGATGATGGGGGAAGGTTAGGCCAGAATGGCGCAGTGGGAAATCACCCGGCCTGACGAAACCCCGCCGCCGGGTGCGGCGCCGCCAGCAAAGGCCCGGCGCCAAAGAGCTTTTCGCGGTAGGTGCCCGGCTGATAGCCCCGCTTGTAGCGCCCGCGTTCCTGAAGTGCGGGCACCAGAAGCCGCACCACATCTTCCAGGCATTCCGGCGTCACGGTGCGGGAGAGGTTGAAGCCATCCACATCCGCCTGATCCATCCAGGCGATCAGTTCTTCCGCCACTTCCTCGACCGAACCAACAATGGGCGGCTGGCGGCTGCCGAGCACCATGCGGTCAATCAAGGCGCGCTTGGTGGCGCGGGGGGCGGCGGCGCGGAGCGCTTCCACATTCGAACGAATGGCCTGGCTTTGCCCGGCTTCCGGCAATTCATCGTCTGGGGCAAAACGCGCCAAGTCTATTCCTAGCGACGCGGAAGCATGCGCCAAAGCGCCTTCAATGCTGGCGTGCTGGCGATATTCGGCGAGCTTCGCCTCGGCCTCTGCCCGCGTGCGGCCAAGGATCAGCGTGGCGCCAACAAAAACACGGATCGGGCGCGGCGCGGCGCGGGCGCGCAAATCCGCGACAAGCTTCGCCACATGAGGCTTTGGCCCACCGTTCAGAAACACGCATTCGGCATGCTGCGCGGCAAAGCCCCGCCCGCGATCCGAAGCGCCGGCCTGATACAGCACCGGCGTGCGCTGCGGCGATGGTTCCACCAGATGCGGCGCATCCAGCCGATATTGCCGGCCTTGATGCGTGATGCGTTTTACGCGCGCCGGATCGGCGTAAATCCCCGCCGCGCGATCACGCTTCACCGCATCGGCGGCCCAGGATTCCTCCCACAGGCGATAGACGATTTCCATATATTCATCGGCCAGATCATAGCGATCATCATGCGCCATTTGCCGATCCAGCCCCATGGCGCGGGCCGCGCTATCCAGATAGCCGGTGACGATATTCCAGCCGATGCGCCCTTTGGTCAGATGATCCAGCGTGGAAAACCGCCGCGCCATCAGCGCTGGGCTTTCCCAAGCGAGGTTACACGTCACGCCAAATCCAAGATTACGCGTAGCCGCTGCCATGGCCGGCACAATCAGCATGGGATCGAGCAGCGGCACCTGCACCGCGTTACGGATGGCCGCATCGCCATTGCCGCCATGCACATCATAAATCCCCAGCACATCCGCCAGAAACAGCCCATCAAACAGCCCTTCTTCCAAAAG
>JBILPX010000401.1:0-2684 GCA_044373565.1 Roseomonas sp. | reverse complement strand
GCGGCGGCAAAGCGTGGGGTGGGAACTGCATTCGCCGACTTCGGGCAACACGCGCCAGCAGCGGTCACACTTCTCACCGGGGGCGGGGTGGAAGACCGCGGCGGCATCGGCAACGCCATCGGCGACGAAGGCATCTGCCGGCCTCTGGGACAGATTGGCCAAACTAAACCCCGAAGTAATGCAAAGCTCCGCCCATAACTCAGGCGTCAGGAGCACAGCATCATCCCGCCCATCATTCGGAATATGAGCAGCGACATATAGCGTCGGCGCCGCTTGCAATGAAGAACCGATTTTCTGCGCTACGCGCGCTTCCTCCAATACCCCGGTCACAGTCTTTCGCAATTCACGAATCCTAACCCACTTCGCCGCCAGCGCCTCATCCTTCCACCCCTCCGGCACAAAGGGGAAATCGAGCAAATGCACACTCCCCCCCTGATCCGGGAAACGCGCAAGCCAGGCTTCCTCCGCCGTGAACACCAATACCGGCGCGAACCAGGCGCAAAGACAGCGATGCAAAACATCAAGCACCGTTCGCGCGGCACGCCGGCGCAGCGCATCAGCGGCATCGCAATAAAGCGCATCCTTCCGGATATCGAAATAAAACGCTGAAAGATCAGTGGCGCAGAATTGATGGATCTCCGGATAAACCCCGGTCCAATCATGGGCTTCCACCGCACGCCTGATCTTCGCATCCAATTCTGTCAGCCGATGCAGCAACCAACGCTCCAACTCCGGCAATTCAGCGTAAGGCACAGTTTCATCTTCCGTGAAACCATCCAGATTGCCGAGCAGCCAGCGCAGCGTATTGCGAATACGCCGATACAATTCCGCCTGCTGCTTCAGGATTTCCGGGCCGATGCGCAGATCAAGCGAGGTATCGGAATTCATCACCCAAAGGCGCAGAATATCGGCGCCATATTGCTTCATCGCATCCTGCGGCGCAGTGACATTGCCCATGGATTTGGACATTTTCCGCCCCTGCTCATCCAGCACAAAGCCATGCGTCAGCACGGCCTTGAAGGGCGCGACACCATTGGTGCCAACGGATTCCAGCAAGGATGAATGAAACCAGCCGCGATGCTGGTCCGACCCTTCCAGATAAAGATCAGCCGGGAAGGGCAACCCACGCGGCGGCAGCACAAAGGCATGGGTGGAGCCTGATTCAAACCAGACATCCACAATATCCATGACCTGTTCATAGGCCGCCGGATCACGGTCGGGGCCGAGGAAGCGCGCCGCCGCACCTGGCTTATACCAGGCATCCGCGCCCTCGGCACGGAAGGCTTCCATGACGCGTTCGATGATCGCCGGATCGCGTAGCGGTTCGCCCGACTGCTTGCTCACGAATACCGGGATCGGCACGCCCCAGGCGCGCTGGCGACTGATGCACCAATCGGGCCGCGCGGCCACCATGGAACCGATGCGGTTCCGCCCCGCATCCGGCACAAAATGCGTCTTGGCAATCGCGTCCAATGATTTGGCGCGGATCGCATTGGCATCATCCATGGCGATGAACCATTGCGGCGTCGCGCGGAAAATCACGGGCTTTTTGGAACGCCAGCTATGCGGATAGCTATGTGTGAGCTTGCCTGTAGCGGCCAGCGTCCCCGCTGCCTCCATCGCCGCATAAACGGCTGTATGCGCCTTGAAGACATGCAAACCCTCAAACCCTGGCGCGTGATGGGTGAAGGTGCCGTCATCATTGACGGTTTCAGGGACGGGCAGGTTATGCGCACGGCCCAGATTGAAGTCATCCTCGCCATGGCCGGGCGCAATATGCACAAAACCCGTGCCGGCTTCGGTGGTAACAAAGTCACCGTGCAGCAAAGGCACATCGAATTCATAGCCATGCCCGCGCAGCGGATGCGCGGCGATCGCGCCGGCGAGTTCTTCGCCCTTGATCACGCGCTTGATGCTCTGCGCGCCGACCCCGGCATCCTTTTCAAATTGCGGCAGCAAGGGCAGCGCCACCAGCAACCGATCCCCAATTTTCAGATAGGATTTTTCAGCCAAGCCTTCGACATGCACCAGCGCGTAGTCAATTTCAGCGCCATAAGCCACCGCACGATTGCCCGGCATGGTCCAGGGCGTTGTGGTCCAGATCACCACATCCGCGCCCACCAAATCCGCTGCCCCCGCTTTCAGGATGCGGAATTTCGCATGCAGCGTCGGGCTGACATGGTCGTGATATTCAATCTCCGCTTCCGCCAGTGCGGTTTTCTCGACCGGGCTCCACATCACGGGGCGCAGCCCGCGATAGAGCGAGCCATTCATCAGAAACTTGCCGATCTCACCCGCAATCGCGGCTTCTGAGGCGAAATCCATCGTTGCATAGCGATCAGCCCAATCGCCGGCGACACCAAGGCGGATGAATTCTTCGCGCTGTACTTGCAGCCAATGTTCGGCATAGGCGCGGCATTCGGCGCGAAAATCCAAAACGGGCACCGCATCCTTATCGCGGCCCTTTTTGCGGTATTCTTCTTCAACCTTCCATTCAATCGGCAGGCCGTGGCAATCCCAGCCGGGGACGTAATTCGCATCAAACCCCGCCATTTGCGCGGCGCGATTGATCACATCCTTGAGAATCTTATTCAGCGCATGGCCGATATGCAGATTGCCATTGGCATAGGGCGGGCCGTCATGGAGTACGAATGCCTCACGCCCTTTAGATTGAGCGCGAAGCC
>JBILPX010000402.1:0-2684 GCA_044373565.1 Roseomonas sp. | reverse complement strand
ACTGGAAGGGCTTGATCTGCATGCGCGCACGGATTCCATGTTGCTGCGCCGGCTTGGCATGCCGGAATGGCTGATTACCCAGAACGAGGATGAGTATATCGCCGCAGCATTGCGTGTAATTGACAATGACGAGGAACGGATTGCGCTGAGCCGCCAGGCGCTGGCGCTCGATGTCGACCGCGTCTTGTTCGGCGATGCGACCACGCCGCTCCGCAGCGATGTGGTGGATGCGATGTGGTGGCTTTACCAGAATCATGAGGCGATCAAGGCCTCTGGCCGCAAGGTGTTTCGCGCCGCGGATCGGACCCGCCCACCCGCCTAACAAAAACGGGTGCTTTCAGCCGAAGCGCGTAGGCATTACATGCAGGCCATGCCCAAGCCTGCCCTTCTTTGGTTCCGCCAGGATCTGCGCCTTGCCGATAACCCGGCGCTGCATGCCGTGGCCGACCGCCCGATCCTGCCGGTCTTCATCCTGGACCCGGAAGCCGCCGGCACCTGGGCGGAAGGCGGCGCTTCGCGCTGGTGGCTGCATCATAGCCTTGTTTCGCTTTCGCGTGACCTGAAGGCCCTTGGCGCCCCGCTTCTGGTACTGCGTGGCGCGGCGCTTGACCTGCTGCCCAAGCTTGCTGCCGAGATCGGCGCCGATGAAATCCATGCCGGGCGCCTGACCGAGCCCTGGGCACGGGCGCGAGACGCCAAGCTGGCCGAAGCCCTACAAGGGGCGGGGCAGAAGCTGGTGCTGCATCGTTCGGCCCTGCTGCATGAGCCGCATCTGGTGCGTACCGGGGCTGGCAAGCATTACGCGGTCTATACGCCCTTCTCCCGCACCTTATTTGGGTTTGGCGATCCGCCGGCGCCCATTCCGGCGCCCAAGCGCTTGCAGGCAGCGGCTGGTGCGCCGGCGGGGCTGGACATCCCGGCCCTGGGCCTACTGCCGCGCCCGCCCGAGCCTGATTGGGCAGGGGGTTTTGGCGCGGTCTGGCAACCGGGGGAAGCAGGGGCCGCGCGGCGGCTCACTGATTTCCTGGCCTCTGGCGTCAATGCCTATGCCGATCGGCGGAACGAACCAGCGGCCAGGGGTGGCACTTCCGGCCTTTCGGCGCATTTGCACTTCGGGGAGGTTTCGCCCCGCCAGGTCTGGGTGGCGGCGCGGGAAGCCGCACCCCATGGCGGCGCGGGGCTGGAGACCTTCCTGAAGGAGGTGCTCTGGCGGGAGTTTTCGCATCATTTGCTCTGGCATCGCCCGGAAATGCCCGAAGCGCCGCTGCGCGCCGATTTTGCGGCCTTTCCCTGGGCGCCGGATGCCGGGATGCTTCGCGCCTGGCAGAGGGGGCAGACAGGCTACCCGATTGTGGATGCCGGCATGCGCCAGCTTTGGCGGATCGGCTGGATGCACAACCGCGTGCGCATGATCACGGCTTCGTTTCTCGTGAAACATTTGCTGCAACCCTGGCAGGAAGGTGAGGCCTGGTTCTGGGATACGCTGGTGGATGCGGACCTCGCGGCCAATAGCGCTTCCTGGCAATGGGTGGCCGGCTGCGGGGCGGATGCCGCGCCCTATTTCCGCATCTTCAACCCAGTGTTGCAGGGCGAGAAATTCGACCCCGAGGGCGAGTATATCCGCACTTGGTGCCCGGAATTGGCCAAGCTGCCAGCGCGCTTCATTCATAAGCCCTTTGAGGCGCCGGAGATGATCCTGCGGGGCGCCGGTGTGACGCTTGGGCAGAATTACCCGAAGCCGGTGATTGGCTTGGCGGAAGGCCGCGCCCGGGCGCTGGCTGCCTTTGCGGGGCTGCGCGGCGGATGATCTCAGCGCGCAGGCTGCGTGACGCCGGCTTTTCCGGGCTGCGCGTGGTGGGTGATGTGCATGGAGAGGCGGAGGCTTTTGAGGCTGCCCTTGCGGGCGCGGAATCGCTCGGCCTTTTCATCATTCAGCTTGGCGATCTGGTGGATTACGGGCCGGATAGCCCGGGCGTGCTGCGCCGCGCTTTTGCCATGCTCGACGCGCGGCGCGGGGTGTTCCTGTTGGGCAATCACGAACACAAGCTCCGCCGCGCGCTGATTGGCCATGCGACTGCCAAGCTGTTCGTGGCGCCGGAGGGGCTTGGCCGCACCTTGGAGCAATTGCAGGGAGCGCCAGATGGCACGGCGCTGACGGCGCGCGCGGTGGCCGAAATTGCCCGCGCGCCGGCCTGGCTGCGGCTGGGTCAGGCCATGTTCATCCATGCCGCCTATCACGATGCCATGCTGCATCGCGCACCGCCCGAAGATGCCGGGGTGCGCCGCCCAGATGGCGCGCTATCCCGCGCCCTTTATGGCGAAGTGACGGGCCAGCGCGGGCCGGATGGCTACCCGATGCGCGCCACCCGCTGGGTCGGGCGGATACCCCAGGGCATCACGGCCTATGTCGGGCATGACAATCGTTCGACCAATGGGCGCCCGCATGAAATGCGCGGCGCGCTGGGTGGGCGGGCGATTTTTCTGGATACCGGCGCAGGGAAAGGCGGCGCGCTGGCTTGGATTGATGTGCCGTTTGAGGCGTTGGAGCCTCAGGCGGGCTAGGTCACAAACTCATAAAGGGGATTCCTCGGACGAGCGATTTGTGATTCAAGGCCCGGGGAGGACTTTCGATGCACGCTCGCCGGTACGAACTGACAGATTTCGAGTGGTCGATCATCTCGCCG
>JBILPX010000400.1:0-2685 GCA_044373565.1 Roseomonas sp. | reverse complement strand
TCAGACAGTTTGGATGATGGCTTTGTCCGCGCGGTAGGCTTGCTGGCGGGTGTTACGGGCCGTGTTGTGGTCTCCGGCATGGGGAAATCGGGCCATGTCGCGCGCAAGATTGCGGCGACCATGGCTTCCACCGGCACGCCGGCGCTGTTTGTGCATCCGGCGGAAGCCTCCCACGGGGATTTGGGGATGATCCTGGCGGGGGATGCGGTGCTGGCACTCTCCAATTCCGGGGAAACGCCGGAATTGGCGGATTTGATCGCGCATTCAAGGCGCTTCAGCCTGCCGCTGATCGGCATTATTGGCCGCGCGGAAAGCACCTTGGCGCGGGCTGCCGATGTGGCGCTGGTTTTGCCGGCGGCGGCTGAGGCCTGCCCGATGGGCCTCGCCCCCACAACCTCCACCACCATGCAGATGGCGCTCGGTGATGCTTTGGCGGTGGCGTTGCTCTCGCGGCGTGGGTTCACGGCGTCCGATTTTCGGGTGTTTCACCCAGGCGGCAAGCTGGGTGCGCGCTTGTCGCGCGTGCGGGATCTGATGCATGGCGCGGCGGAATTGCCGCTGGCGCCGCCTGATATGCCGATGGAAGCCGCGATTTTGGCGATGACCGCGCGGCGCTTTGGCTGCCTTGGCGTGGTGGGCGCAGATGGCGTGCTGGCCGGCGTGATTACGGATGGCGATTTGCGGCGGTCGCTGGAAGTCTCGGGCGGGGCGGGTTTGCTCGCGCGCCCAGCCGGTGAGGTAATGACCCGTAATCCCCGCGCTATCACAGGTGATGCGCTGGCGGCGGAAGCGCTTGGGCTCATGAACAAGCACGGCATTACCGCACTTTTCGTGGTGGATGAAGCGCGCCGGCCGATCGGTATTCTGCATATCCATGATTTGTTGCGCGCGGGTGTCGCGTGAAGAACCGCGCGCCTGAAGCAACGGTGATCGCAGCGCCCCGCGCGCCACGGCGCATCACCCCGCCATCGCGTGAACGCTGGTCCCCTTCCGCGGGGCAGATGGCACGCCGTAGGGTGATGGTGGGCGCGCTGAAATGGCTGGTGCCAGGCGCGGGTATTGCCCTGCTGCTGACGATTGCTATTTGGCCAGAATTGGAAGGCGCTGAAGAACGCGCGCGGGTTTCCTTCCGTCGTGTGGCGCAAACCGCGCCCGAGGCTATTCGGATCGTCACCCCCCGCTATCAGGGCGTGGATGAACAGAACCGGCCCTATACGATCACGGCTTCGGTTGCGACTCAGGGGCAAAATCAGGACATTGTTGATCTTGAAACGCCGCGCGCTGATTTGGTGATGACCGATGGCTGGGTGCTGCTGGAATCGCGCGAAGGCCGGCTGAACAAGGCGCGCAATCATCTTGATCTGCGCGGAGAAGTCACGCTGTGGCATGATGGCGGCAACCTGCTGGTGACCGAAGAAGCCACGATTGAATTGAAGGAAGGGGCGGCCTCAGGCGACAAGCCCGTGGCGGCGCAAGGCCCCTTCGGTACGCTGGTGAGTGAAGGATTCCGCCTTTATGACAAGGGGGCGGTGGTGGTTTTCACAGGCCGTTCGCGTGCCCTTTTGGAAGGCACACAATGAAGCGGCGTTTTGTATTGGCGCTTTCCCTGCTGGCGGGGGCTGCTTGGGCGCAGGGTGTGCACCTCAATCAAGGTGGCCCCTTCGAAGTCACGGCGCGTGATGAAATTGAATGGCGCCAGCATGAACAGCTGGTAATCGCGCGCGGCGCGGCGCGGGCGGTGCGCGGCGGGGTCACGATTGATTCTGATTTGCTGCTCGCGCGCTATCGCCCACGCGGCGGCACGCCGGCTGAGCCTCGCCCACAAAGTGAAGGCCCCGGCGGCGCCAGTGAGGTTTGGCGCCTGGAAGCCGAAGGAACTGTCGTGATCACCACCGCGACAGACCGCGCGGAAGGCGATCGTGCGATTTACGATATGGATCAGGCGGTCATGGTGCTGACGGGACGCAATCTGCGCCTGACCTCGCCGGATAATGTACTCACCGCGCGTGACAGCGTGGAGTATTGGCCGCAAAAGCGCATGGCCGTGGCGCGTGGCGATGCGATGGTGGTAACCAAGGATGACAAGCGCGTGCGCGCTGATGTGCTTGTCGCCTATTTCCGTGAAGCGCCAACCGAAGCAGCAGGCGCACCACGCCCGCAAGCCGCGCGTCCCGCAGCAGAAATTGCGCCTGGATCGGACAGCACTCTGGAAAAGGTGGAAGCCTATGGCCGCGTTGAAATCCGCACACCGACCGAAGTCGTGCGCGGGGACACCGGTGTCTATACGCCGCCCAATGGGCAGGCGCTGTTGCGGGGCAATGTCACCATCGTACGCGGCGACAATACGCTGACGGGGTGCGAGGCCATCGTGAATATGCAAACCGGCATTTCGCAGCTTGTGGCATGCCCGGGCGATCGGGTGCGCGGCATTATCGTGCCAGGCCAGAACCAGAACCTTCCCACGCCGGGGGCGCCTCAGCGATGAATGACGCCTCCAAAATGAAGGTCATTCCTGGCGCTGGTGGCCTTTACGCAACCGGGCTCGGCAAGCGCTACAAAAAGCGGCCTGTGGTGCGCAATGTGTCGCTTTCGGTTCAGCGTGGGGAAGCGGTGGGGTTGCTTGGACCGAATGGCGCCGGCAAGACAACGACGTTCTACATGATCACCGGCCTGGTGCAGCCCGAT
>JBILPX010000399.1:0-2686 GCA_044373565.1 Roseomonas sp. | reverse complement strand
GTTCTCAGCAACACTAATATTTGGCTTGTGCCGTACTGCTCAACAACTCCCATATCGCAACTGGGTTGATGCCACTCGGTTTGGCTGAGAGCACCGCTTCTTTATGATTGCCCGGCAGCGCTCCCGCCAAGCTGCGCGCAATATGATCCCGCACTTTGTCCTGCACCCAATATGGATGAGCGCCATAGCCCAGCATGTCGCCAAGATAGATGATGCGATCAACCCGCTGGTCGGCCAGATGCGCTAGGCAAGCTTCCATTGCCTGCCGCTTTGCATGGCTATCGGCTAGCGTCGCGAAACGCATAATCCTCTCGTGATCATGGCGCACTGTGGGCCGCGGCGTTGATTTTTAGCATGACAGGAAAGCGAGTGCCTGTCTCGCGCGGGATCAAGCGGCGAGGAATTCTTTTAACGCAGCCAGAAAACCCTCGGGATTCTCTGCATGCAGCCAATGGCCGGCGCGGGGGATGCTGGCAAAACCAATGCGCGGAAACAGGGCGCGAAATGCCGCATGGTCTTCGGTGCGGATATAGGGCGAAAGCGCGCCGGACATCGCCAGTGCCGGGCCTTCAAACCGCGCGCCGTGTGGGGGCGCGAAATCCTCGATCTCAGACATGGCGGCGGCGATCTCGGCCAGGCCGATACGCCAGCTTGGTGGCGCGGCCTCGAAGCGGAGATTCTGCAACAGGAAGCTGCGGATCGGCGCTTCCGGCACGGCGGTGCGCAAAGCCTGATCGGCTTCCTGGCGTGTGATGCCGGCATGGAGCGGCAGCGCTTGCAGCGCGGCCACCACGGCGCGGAGCGCCGGCGGATAGGAGCGCGGAGCGATATCGGCGATGATAAGACGCGACATTAATTCTGGCCGCGTGAGCGCCAGCATCATTGCGGCCTTGCCGCCCATGGAATGGCCCAGCACCACGGCGCGTTCTATGCCAAGCGTGGCAAGGGTTTCGACGACATCGGCCGCTTGCGCCGCGTAGTCCATGTCTGGGGCATGGGGGGATGCACCGTGATTGCGCATATCCAGCGCCACCACGCGGTAGTCGGTCGAGAGCGCCTTCTGCACTGCGCCCCAATTGCGCGCCGAACCGAAAAGCCCATGCAGCAGTACCAAAGGCGGCCCCTGCCCTGCTACCAGCGCCTGAAGTCGCATCTATTCCGCCGCCGCCAGAATGACTGATCCCACAATCAAGCCGCCACCTAGCATCATGTCCCAGCCGAAGGGCTCACCCAGCCAAAGGGTCGAGACAAAAACGCCAAAGGCCGGCACCAATAGAAAGGCGACGGACGCGACCGCGCCGGGCAAGCGCCGGCCCACCTCCACCACGCACCAGGTGCCGATGGGGGCGACGATCAGCCCAATATAAAGCATGAAGGGCCAGGAAGCCGGGCCAATGCCGCCATTCGGTTCCAGCACCAATGCGAAGGGCAGGATGACCAGGGCGCCCGCGGTGAAGGCCGAGGGCAGCAAATCAAACATCGGGGATTTCGCGGGGAAGCGCCGCGTGACGATGATAGCGATGCTCCACAGCAGCGCTGCCAGGATGAGCATGGCATGGCCCAACACCTGATCACGCGATGACCAATCCACCGCCCAGGGGCCTGCCAAAACCAGAATGCCGGCGAGCCCCAGAAGCGCTGCCAACCAGCGCCGGGCAGAGACTTTCTCACCCATCACCAGCATCGAAAGGGGAATGAGCCAATAGGTCACGACAGCGGAAATGATCGCAGTGCGCCCGGCTTCCACCAGCGCAATAGCCGCATGGGCGAGGACGAAAAACCCACCCAATTGCAAAAGGCCGATAGCGATAACGGTGCGCAAATCCTCTCGCCTTGGGGGATGAAAGCGCCGCAACATTAGCAAAAGTAAGGAAGCAACCAGCGCAGCCAAGGCCGCACGACCAAAGCCGAACCACATGGGGCTTGCATCTGCCAAAGCGGCCTTGGTGATGGGCCAAGCGCCGCCAAAGAGAAAAATTGCGACCAATAGAAGATGGAGCGATGATTTCATGGCGCTATGGCGTGCCCCCAAGCAATAGTCCCCGAGCGATTTCGCCAAAGACGCGAATCTCTCTTCACCATTCAAGCCTATTTGTTGTGAATTGGAAAATGGCTATTTCGTGAAATGAACGCCGTTAGCTATTTACGGTCCAGCGCCTGGGGCCATGGCCTGGCAAAAAACCTTGCCGCAACAGCAACATCAGCGCACCAGCCAGGAAAAGCACCCCTGCCCCAGCCGTCAGCGCCCTGCCCGCCCCGCGCGGCTGACGCCACAACAGCAAGGCGCAGAACAGCCCGGCCAGGAGCAGCAGATAGAACAAGTGCTCGGCCTAATCTGCCACCTTCAGCATGATCTTGCCGATATGGGCACTGCTTTCCATCAGGCGATGCGCCGCTGCCGCTTCGGCCAGCGGGAAGGTCTGGAAAATGCGCGGCCCCGCCTTGCCGGCTTCCAGCATCGGCCAGACTTTGCCGGCGAGCGCTGCCGCGATCTCCCCCTTCTCCGCCGTGCTACGGGGGCGCATGGTGCTGCCGGTGACAGTCAAACGCTTGACCATGCTCGGGCGCAGATCAGCTTCCGTCTTGAAGCCACCCAAGAAAGCGATAATCACCAGCCGGCCATCGCGGGCCAGGCTTTTCAGGTTGCGCGCGAAGTAATCGGCGCCAACCATATCCAGAATGACAT
>JBILPX010000115.1:0-8773 GCA_044373565.1 Roseomonas sp. | reverse complement strand
TCATCCTTCATCTATCTGGTGGGCCCGGATGGCCGGGTACGCCAGCTTTTCCGCCCCAACACGCCGCCTGAGACCATCGCCGCGGCCATTAAAGGGCAGATGCGTCAGCTTTAGGCCCGCCCCCTTCTTTCAAGGTGAAAATTTTTTTGCTAGCGTAAGAGGAACGGTTAAGCCGACAACTTCGGAGCAAAAAGGGATGCTGGATGGAAAACGACGTCACCGACAGGGATGCAAGCGCTGAACGTGGCGCGGCCGGCGCCCCAAGACACACAAGAAGGTTGTCGGATAAGATTCTGATTGCCTTTCATCATGCCTGTGACCAGACGGATTTCGACGTGGCGAATGACCTTTTGGTTATTCTGGAAAAGATGCTGAAGCGGCCCAATGCGGGTTCGGACAGCAATCGCCGCAAGAGCATCGAAAGCCTGGTGGCCGCGCATGAAAGGCTTTGGCTGCTCCGCCATCCAGAAGCACGCGAAAGCTGAGCGCCTTCACGATGAGTTGAGTGGCGCCGCATCGCGCAGGATCGCCTCGGCGGCCTCAGTGAAGCGGCCATCTTCTTCGTGCAGTATTAGCCCTGGCAGGATTTTCGCCGGGCCGCGCGCCCCCTTCCGGGCGCGGAGCAATACCCGCTTGGCGGCAATGCCACCGCGTGGCCAAAGCGGCAGCAATTCCATGGCACCAAAGCCAGCCGCCCGCATGGCCGCTGCCGCCGCGTCAAAACGCGCCGCGGGCAGGATAAGGCTTAGGCTG
Source organism: Roseomonas sp. (assembly GCA_044373565.1). GTDB lineage: Bacteria > Pseudomonadota > Alphaproteobacteria > Acetobacterales > Acetobacteraceae > Neoroseomonas. Next base: position 8,020 of record JBILPX010000115.1, on the reverse strand, counting down.
CCGCGCGGCGCGATGGCTGCGGCCAGAAATCCAACCCAATCTGCCAGGCCCGGCCCCGCTTCATGCGTGGCCGCCCGGCGGGTGGCGCCTGGTGGGGGCGTGCCACCCGGCCAATAGGGCGGATTGGCAAAGCCATGCGCCACGGGGCCAAGCCGGCGCGCCAGCGCCAGATCCGCGACATCCCCTTGCTCGATATGGGCAGAAAGCCCCGCCCGCGCGGCATTGTCGCGCGCCAGCGCCGCCATGGTGGCTTCGCGTTCCACCGCGCGAATCGCAAGCCCGGGCACGCGGGCCGCGAGGCACAGGAAGGCCGCACCACTGCCGGGGCCAGCTTCCAGCACCGCCTCTCCGGGTTTGGCCGGAATGAAGGCGGCCAGCAGAACCGCATCCAGCCCGGCACGAAAGCCCTGGCGCGGCTGGCGCAGCGCCACACGGCCATTCAGTAGGTGATCTTCCGTGAAGTCTTCAAGCGGGGGGGTCACGTGCCTTCTTCCTCCCCCGCTTCACGCAGGATGCGCCGTGCTTGTGCCTCATCCTCATCAAGTACGGCCAAGCGGCGCGGAAAGGCGCCAATACCGCCTTCAACGGCGCTGATATGCTGATCGAGCAGCACAGTTTCGATACCCGCATCCCTGAGCAAAGCTTGCAGGAAGCCAAGCCTGATCGGGTTATTGCTGCTGACCAAGACACGCATAGGGATTCTCTCCGCCGGCCACCTTCGCTTGCCGGTCCGGCATGTGGCGCCTATGGTGCGACACGCAAATAAAGGTGAGCAAGCGTGGACTTAGCGCCTCAGCAAATGCCTGGCGAGGATCGGGGGCGGGGGGAAGATGCCCTGACCGCGCTGACGGCGCTTGTCCAGGATGATCTGGAAGCCTGCAACCGCCTGATCGTTGAGCGGATGCAAAGCCAGGTGGCGCTGATCCCGCAATTGGCCGCGCATCTGGTCGCGGCTGGCGGGAAAAGACTGCGGCCCTTGCTGACTTTGGCTGCCGCGAAGCTCTGTGGCTATAGCGGGGAGCGGCATGTCTCACTCGCGGCCTGTGTGGAATTCATCCATACGGCGACGCTGCTTCATGATGATGTGGTGGATGAAAGTGCCCTTCGGCGCGGCCAGGCCAGCGCCAATGCGCTTTTCGGCAATAAGGCTTCCGTGCTGGTGGGCGATTTCCTGTTCGCCCGTGCCTTTCAATTAATGGTGGCCGATGGGTCGCTTGAAGTGCTGCGCATTCTGTCCACCGCTGCGGCGACGATTGCCGAGGGCGAAGTGCTGCAATTGATGACGCAGAATGATACCGGGACCACGGAAGGCCAGTATCTTGCAGTGATTGAGGGCAAGACTGCCGCGCTTTTTGCCGCCGCGACGGAAGTGGGCGCAGTGATTGCCGACCGCCCCAAGGCTGAGCAGGCAGCGCTTTGCGATTACGGCGGCGCGCTTGGCATCGCCTTCCAACTGGTGGATGACGCCCTGGATTACGCCGCCGATCAGGAAGCCCTTGGCAAGACGGTTGGTGATGATTTCCGCGAAGGCAAGATTACCCTGCCCGTGCTGCTGGCTTTCGCACGCGGGTCTGAGGAAGAACGCGGCTTCTGGCGCCGCGTGCTGGAAGAAGCCGACCAGCAGGAAGCGGATTTGGCCACCGCCATGGCGCTGATGACGAAATACAACACGATCACGGAAACCATCGCCCGCGCGCGGCGCTATGGTGAGAAGGCGATTTCAGCCTTGGATATCTTCGCTGATAGCCAGGAACGCCGCGCCATGGTGGACGTGGTGCGCTTTTGTATTGATCGGGCGCGGTGAGTTTTCGCGCGCCTTAGTGCGCTTCCATTTCGCGGCCGCTGAGCGAACATGAACTAAAGCTCTATTTCGTTGCATTTTCCGAGTCGCCAAGTGAAGCCAATTGGCTTGAAAATGAGATGTTTGTCTGATCGCGTTTTCCTCGCGGGGCTGATCGGTCTTGGTGCCTGTTCCGGCACGCCGCCGGAAGTGGCCATGTTGCCGGAATTCAGGGGCTTCCTTTCGATTGATCCCGTGCGCTAATCGATCGAACAGGGCGCCGATATGCTGACCCATCCGGGCCGCCTTACGGCCCAGCCATCGGAAACCGCACGCCTGATCCAGGCGCTCGAATTCTTGGCGATAGAATTACGAAATGGGCCGCGTTGGAATGTGATGCTGCCCATGGGGCAGCTTGCGGTGCCGGCTGCGCGGCGTGAATGGCGTGATGCCTTTGGCATCGCCGCTGACGCGCGCGCTCAGGAAGTGATTGATAGCCTGACTGAACTCCGCAGTGCCTTGGCCGTGCGCAGCCCGGTGGGCGCCGCCACCGCCTTGCGCCCACCAGTTTTCACGCCGGGCGGGCAGGAAACACTGAATCGTTTGGGGGATCCGCCTGCCCTGCCCCGTACTACCCAGGCCATGCTGGATGCGCGGCAGGAATTAGCCTCTCAGAGTTTTGAGCGGCGTTCCGGGTAGGGTCTCATCGTGCTGCTTGCGCGCGGCCCGAATTGGCCAACGCCTTGGGGTTTGAATTCTTTTGGATGATTCTACCCACAACCGGGGAAGGCGAATCATGCTAAATTTGCTTGTTAGAAGCGCTTCATAGGGGCTTGCCAGCAATACGGGCCGAAACGCTGATCATTGCGCGATGTATTTCGCGGGATTTGAAGGAAGATAATTCAGGCGCGGTTTGAAAGCTGAGTACTGCTGACAAGGCTTTCTGGTCTTGGCTCCAGGTTTTTTGGATCGCTCCCGATGCGCGACGGGCCCCTGACTTCATGCCTTTGCGATGCTGGCCTGCCCTGTTTCTGAAGATTGCGCCATGACAATAGTGCGTGTGGGGAAGGCAAAACTTACGCCCAGACGATCAGCCAAACGCATAACATTGAGCAGAATATTGTGCTTCGCGTCACGTTCCTCTGCGCCGGAATTCACAGAAAGATAGATTACCAATTCCACTTCGATGGCGGATTCGCCAAAATTCACGACAGCGCAGAAAAGTCTCCCATCCTTTCCGGCCGGGTGGCTACGGACAACTTCCTTCACGCCGGCTACAAATGTATCCAGCTTTTCTGGGCTGGTGTCGAAGGTGACACCAAAGGTTGTTTTGAAAAGCCATTGGCGGCGGCGTCCGCGATTATCAATCGTCGCCGCGGCGAGTGTTGCGTTGGGAACATAGACAACACTGTCATCGGCAGTGCGAATGCGCGTGGAACGCAGACCAACATGCTCAACTGAGCCAGAAATACCGCCAGCGATGATGGAATCACCGGTCTTGAAGGGACGATCGGAAAGCAGCATGGCGGCGCCGAAGAAGTTCTCAACCGTCGCACGGGCGGCAAAGGCAACCGCAAGACCACCAACGCCAAGGCCCGCAATCACACCCTGCCAGGGAATATCCAGAATATCGGCCACCACAATCATGCCGCCAGCCGCCAAGGCAACCTTTAAAGCAGTGGCAATCAGCGAAATAAGGATACGGTCAAACTGCAAGCCAGCCGCTTGGGAACGTCCCTGGAAGCCCTTGGTGACAAGATCAACCAGGGTATAGCCGGCCCAGATCAGACCAAGCGACATCAGCGAAACGGCAATCGCCTGCCCGCCATATTGGATCATCTCTGGCAGCCCCATTGCACCAATGGCACCGAACCAAAGCGCCGCGGCGAAGCAAAGGCGCACCGGTAGCTTCACACGCTTTTCAAGCGCCCAATTGCGCTCAGGCGCCAGCCGCGCCAGCCGCGGCCCCAGCAGCATAAAGACCAGAGTGGCCAGAAGATGGCCGCCAAAATACCCAAGGACCACAATCAGCAGCAACCCAATCCATTGCCAGTTTTCCATCAGGAAATAGTTGTCAAGCAAATGGTGATTGAAATGGCCGATCCAGCTTCTGATGATGAAAAACGAAGAATGAGCCTCATTCAGGCGGATGCCGCTGATCAGAGAAAGAGCTTCGACAGCTTCATGAAGCGCCCGCAATCCCATGACCGTATCAGCCGAGAAAAGCCAAACTTGCTCACCATCGCGTTCGACGCGCTGAATGACAATCCGCCCAACCGGATGCGAATAATGTTCATAGGCTTCGGTCGCTCGTGGATCATTTGGAATCTCCTGCAGCACCACCAACCCGGCGCGGTCGATGATGGATTTTAGGAATTCCGCCCGCAACGGCCCTTCGGTGGAGCGGATGGAAAGCGGCACGCGCGACAAATCCATCGCCAAGGCGGCCTGGTTGCGTCCTTCGTTTGATGGATCGCCCATGGTCGAAAGGAAGTTCTGCATGGTGGCGCGTGGCGTCGCGAAGGCGCCACGAGGCACTGGCCCTTTTTGAGCCGCCAGTATCTTGGTGGTGTCCAAAGCTTCCTGCAGGCCACGCATCAGCACGTGCCAGCCATCTCCATCGCGGCGGATCAGCAGCGGAAGCTGTGCCCCGTCCGGACGTTGCAGCGTGATGGAGACTTCACCTTGATCGCTGGCCTCGGGTACTTCCCAAAGGCGTAGCCGGAATTCATCAATGAGGTCATAATTGGCCAGGATTATCGCCATCTTGTCATCGGTTTGCAGGTTGGCTTGGTCGGGCGCGAAACTGACCAAGCGTGACAGGCGTTCGTAAACATCATGCGGGCGGCTGCGGTGTATATTCAGCAACAGCAGAAAGCTGCGCAGCGCATCGCGCGGGGTTGCGTTGCTCGTATCCACGCTCGGGGTCTTCTCACCTGAAGACAACCGCCTGCCATTCCACCATTCGCCGCTATCGAAGCGGCCGGCGAAGGTCTCTCCATTGGGGCTGAGGGCGAATTCAAAGCCACCCCGGCGTGGCCCTTCGATCCATTCCCCAATCAGGCGCCGGCCTTCAACCCGCCCTTCGATCACACCGTCATAAGGCGTGTAACTGCCCGTCACCCGATCGCCCTGCTGCGACAGGCTGATCCGTGCGCCGCCCGTACGCCAACGGCTTTCCCAATCGCCTGTCCAATCCCGGGCAAGGCTTGGCAGCGCGATCAACATGGAAAGGAGGATAAGGGCAGCGATACGGAATAGCTTTGGCATGGGCATTGTATGGGTTTTGGGGGTGGAGACCAATCGCAAGGAAGCGCTTAAAGCAATAATGGGCATTGAGGAACAATCAATACCGGGCTTTTTCTAAGGCCGCTGGTTCCGACAAGATCAACCCGACATATGCGCTTGCAGACCCGGGGGCAGGCGGCTGACCATCAGTGATTGCAGCGCCACACACCCCAGCGAAAGCGGTTAATCCGCACCAAGAAATGCGGCTGCTTCGGTCTGGCCGGCAAAATCCAGCTTCCGCCGATTACGCCCCCGGCGCCACCATCGTGCAATTCCTTGCTGAACCCAGCTTTTGGCAGGTTTGCTCGGCCTGGGCGCGCGTCAGCCCCTTCACCCGCGCGGTGAAGGCAGCGTTATTGCCCTGCGCAACCCGCACCACTTCCGCCTGCCCGCTGCCACCGGCAGACGAACGCGCCGAAGAAGCAGCACTGCGCGCCAGGTTTTCAGAGGCAAAACGCCCAAGGCTCACTGCCCATCCACTGCCGCCACCGCTGGGCGGCGGCACGGACCCGGCGCGCCCCAATGCGGAAGCCGGCGCCGCCTGGGCAGAACTGATCAGCCCAAGCCCGCTCCGTGACGGTGCGGCGGCCGGTGCCTGACGAGGTGCCGGCGGCGCCACGGAAGCCGAGGCCAGCGCAGAACTGCCCGAATCAAACCCGGCACGCCTGCGTTCAGCCGCAGTGAAAGTACTGCCATCAGGGATCGGGTCCATGCGGACCACGTTACCCAGGCTCGCTACCTGTGTTCCGCCCGATGCGGCAGGTGCTGGCGCGGCGGCCTGTGCCACTTGCACGGTTGCCGGCGGGCTGCGCTGATCATTCAGCGCCATCATCGTGCCGCCATCCATGCGCCGCGGCCCGCGTGGGATGTTAGTGCCGATATCGGCTGCGGCATAAACCTCGGCCGGGGCACGGCGCGCTGGTTTCGCGCTCGCGATGCGCGGGCCGATGCGCGCGACGTAATTGCGCGTTTCATCCGGCAGGCCACGATTGCCCCACAGATAATCCTCTAGCCGCCGTGGGCCCGCATTATAGGCCGCCAGAAAGGCAGGTGAGCCGTAAAGCTGATACATTTCGCGGACATAAGCCGCGCCTGCCTGCAAATTATCATAGGGGTGATAAGGATCAGGCCCCAGATTGTAGCGCTGCGCCAATTCCCGGTAGGTGCCGGGCATCACCTGCATCAGCCCCATGGCACCAACGCGAGAGGTTGCGCCGGCTCGGCCACCACTCTCCTGGCGCATTACTTCGCGGATCCAAAGATCGGGCACATCAAAGCGGCGGGAAGCGTCACGAATCCAAGGACCCCAGGGATCATTGGGCGGGCCAGGCGGCGCAACGCTATCCGGGCGATTATAGAAAGGCCCATTGGCATGACGACCACCAGCACCATCAGCGCAAGCGGAAAGAACGGCCAGCAGCAGCCCTAAAACCAGAAATCGGCCATAGCCCAGTCGAAACCCGTGCATCCCGTAAACTCCGTCGGGTCTGGGATTTGCGCCCCGAAACGGCCCCCCAAAGACCCCGCCAATGCCCCCGCACCAGCGCGGCCCAAGCCGTCCCGCTGACCATGCCCTGGCTGCCTGAAACATCCGGAAACATCGTCGCGACATCTTCGCCTATGCCATTTGGATAAGGCAGGTCAAGCGTTACCTGTTACCCACAGCATGTGGGGTATTTGCCACGGCAATCATGACTAGATTTAGGCAAAAAATGGGTCAAATCGCGCTATACATCATATACTTAACGCCTGAAGCTCACGCGACACCGTCAGACCCGTCACCCATAGGTCACAGGCTGACGATCTGCCCCGCACCCACCGCGCCCAGAAAACTCGCCACCCCAGCCCGTTCCACCCCTGGGGCGAGGGGGGCAGCGCCCAAATCCTCCGCCTTCAGCCCGGCCTCACAGACCATGCGCTGCACGCCAAGGGCAGCGATGGCGGCAAGCAAAGTGCCGATCCCGGCCACACCGCGCTGAGCAAGATGCGCTTCCCGCGGGTGCTGCACCAAAGGGCAATCGGCCAGCAGCAGCCGGCAACCGCCATTGGTGGCGAAAAGCACCACATCGCGGCCAAGCGCCGCCGCGCCGCTTGCCATCACCAGCGCGTAATGGGCGCGTTCATGCCCGCCATCCAGCAGCAAAATACCAAGCGGGGGACGCTTTTCACTCATGCCCGGCACGCTGCTTCCGCCGCGTCTTCATGGGCAGAAAGATCGTGGATGGAAGCTTCAGGCCCACACAGCGCACAGGCCGGGTCGCGCTTCAGGCGCACGGTGCGAAACCGCGCATCCAGGGCATCCCACAGCAAAAGCTTGCCGATCAGCGGTTCGCCAATCCCAAGGATCAGCTTCAACACCTCGGTCGCTTGCAGCGTGCCCATCACGCCTGTCACGGCGCCAAGCACGCCAGCTTCGGAACAGGTCGGCACCAGGCCGGGCGGCGGCGGTTCCGGGTGCAGGCAACGATGGCAGGGGCTGGTGCCATCATGCCCATGAAACACCGAAAGCTGGCCTTCAAAGCGCAACACCGCCGCACTCACCAGGGGCTTGCCGAGCAAATGGCAGGCATCGCCCAACAGAAAGCGGGTTTCGAAATTATCCGTCCCGTCGCAAATCACATCATAATGCGGGGTCAAATCCCGAGCCGCTTTCGCATCCATACGCCGCGCATGAATATCCACCGTCACTTCGGGGTTCAGAGCTTTCAGCGTCTCCGCCGCGCTGGCTGCCTTATTCTCCCCAATCCGCGCGGTGGTATGCGCCACCTGGCGCTGCAAATTGGAAAGCTCCAGCGTGTCGTGATCCACAATCCCCAGCGTGCCGACCCCAGCCGCGGCCAGGTAAAGCGCAAGCGGTGAGCCCAAGCCCCCCGCGCCCACAATCAGCACGCGCGCCGCGCGCAGCTTGCCCTGGCCAATCGCGCCCACTTCGCTGAGCAGGATATGGCGGGA
>JBILPX010000114.1:0-8826 GCA_044373565.1 Roseomonas sp. | reverse complement strand
GGAACAGGAAGTGGGAGACGACTTCGCGGGTGAAGCCACCTTCGGCGCGCTTCGCGAGCCAGCTTGCCGCCGCCTGCTGCCAGCGGCGCGGCCAGGTGGCGAAGGCAACCTCAATGGCCAGAGATTCCGGCGTGAGTCCGGCACGCCAGGCCGCAACCTGCGCCACGGCGGGAGACGAAGCCATGGGGAAATTCACCGCCGCCCGCGCCCCGGCCGCTTCCGCCCGAGCGACAAAGGCGCGCGCATCCGAAAGTGATGTCGCCAGAGGCTTTTCGATAAAAACCGACCGCCCAGCGGCAATCGCGGCCTCGGCCAAGGGAATATGCGCCGCAGGTGGCGCGGCGATATAAAGACATTCGCAAGCCGCGATCACTGCATCCGCTGAAGTGAGCATGGGCGGTGCGCCCGGAATGGCGGAAATTCGTGCTGCGGCGGCTGGTGATGGGTCCCAGACGGCAACTGGTGTTACGCTTTCTGCGGCGTGTTCCAGCGCGGCGCGCAGCAGCCTTTCGCCCATAATGCCTAAGCCGATGATACCAAGCTTGGTGGAGGTGGGCATGGGTGCTTTCCTTCCGCGATGCGGGCTTGCGTTCAGGCACTCAGTGCCAGCACCATGGCTCTCGTTCAATACCATGGCGAAAGGCACGCATATGACACAAAAAATTGCTGAAGGCGGGTTCCGCTTCATCCCAGGCGTCTATCAATATAGCGCCGGCGTGGCGGCTGAAGCTGGCTTTCGGCTGGAACGCGTGCGTTTTGCCGAACCCCTGCCCTTGATGGCGGGTTTTGCGCGCATCGCCACGTATCTTGATGCCATTGGTCGCCCGAAAGCGGCTTTTGCAGCCTGCGAATTGCGCTCCCCCGCGCCTTTTACGGAAGAAGGGTTTGCGGCTTTTAATCGGGTTTATGGCGGCGTGCTGACGGAATGGGGCTTATTTCGGGATGGGCTGAACCCGATCGCGCGCAGCAATGTCTGCCCGGAAATCGCCCCGCCGGCCGAGCCTTGTTTCCATGCCTTTATCTATACGGTGCCGGATGCGGGCGCCGCGCCATCCTTTGCGGTGGCGGGCAGTGGTGAAGCGGCGGAAGGCAAGGGCGATTACCGCAGCAATACGGTGGCACTTGGGGATATCTCGCCCGCCGGGATGCGCGCCAAGGCCCGCTGGGTATTGGGGGAAATGGAACGGCGCATGGGGTTACTTGGCGCCGATTGGCGCGCAACGACAGGTGTGCAGGCCTATACGGTGCATGACATGACGCCATTTTTCGCCGAGGAAATCGTCCGTCGCGGCGCCGCGCGCCATGGGCTTACCTGGCAATATTGCCGCCCGCCGGTGAAAGATTTAGAATTTGAAATGGATTGTCGGGGCATTGGGCGGGAGATCGTAATCACGCAGCCAGGCTGAACTCCGCCACTTCAAACGGGAAAGACATCGCAATGGGCGAATCAGAGCTATCGGGCTCCCAAGATGCTCCTGGGGCTCAAACTGATGGACTATCTGCATATTTTACTGAAGGCAGAAAACGCGTACGGGGTTTTCTGACAGATGGTGCGGCGGCAGCCATTCTCATGATTCTGCGATTGCAGGCCAAGCAAGATATCAAAGGTCAGATGGCCGAAATTGGTACCTATCACGGCAAGGCATTTATCGGGCTTGCGCTTGCGCTCCGCGATGAGGAACAGATCATCGGTCTTGATATCTTCATGGAACGTGAGAATGATTTCGAGGCAAATCTGCGCACAAATTATCGTTCATTCGGTATCCCGGACAATAAGGTCAGGCTGCACCGCGGCTCCTCCACCGATATGAGCCGACCGCAATGGCAAGCTTTGCTTGGCGGGACAGCACGTTTCATCCACGTGGATGGTGAGCATACGCGAAAGGCTGCCTTTCATGATCTTACCCTTGCTGCCTCGGCACTTGCGCCGGGTGGTATCATACTCGTCGATGATATTCTGCACTCATGGTATCCTGACGTGACGCTGGGCTTGTTGGATTTTCTCCACCAGGAACTCGATATCACCGCAGTAGCGCTGATTGATCGCCAAGGCCCCTTGATCAATGGGGGGGCGAAGATGCTTCTTACCCGCCGCGCCGATCTGGCGCGCTACAGGCAAGCCTTCATTGAACAAATGAGACCGTATATCGTGCGCGAGGCACAATTCGATCAACATCGACCGCTGATTTTGGGCTTTGATCAACTTCGCGCTTAGCGGCAGCTTTTCAACGCGCAAGCCTTAAGGAAACTGGCTTGCCTGAATTGAGTTGATCAAGGCTTCGGCCTGGCGGCCAGCCCCAAAGAAAGGACGTGGCCACTAGCCGTCCCAAAAATTCATTCCAGGCTTTTAGTAAGGAAAAAAACGATGCCAAATTCTTTGATCCAAGACCCAGGCCGCATCCGCGATCTTTCCGCCGCCATGGCGAAAGGCGAGGTCTCGGCCGAAGCCCTGGTACGCCGCTATCTGGACCGCATCGCCGCCGTGGATGGCCAGGTGAAGGCCTGGATTCACGTGCTGGCCGATGCCGCGCTTGCCGAAGCGCGGGCGCTGGATGCGGAACGCAAGGCGGGGAAGCTGCGCGGCCCGCTGCATGGCATCCCCGTTGGCATCAAGGATGTGATTGATGTGCGCGGCCTGCCGACACGCGCCAATAGCCCCTCTCGCGCTGATGTCGCGCCCGCCAGCGCCGATGCCACGGTGGTCGCGCATCTGCGCGCAGCCGGCGCGATTGTGCTGGGCAAGTTGCACACCACGGAATATGCCTTCTTCCAGAGCCTGCCGCCCACGCGCAATCCGTGGGATTTGGCGCGCACGCCGGGCGGTTCTTCTGCCGGGTCCGGTGCTGCCATTGCCGCCGGCATGGTGCCGCTGGCGCTTGGCACGCAAACTGCGGGCAGCGTCAATCGGCCAGCCGCTTATACGGGCGTCTGTGCCTTCAAACCATCGACGCTCGCGATTGGCGGGGTTGGGGTTGTGCCGCTGGCACCTTCCTTCGATACGGTCGGCGCGTTTGGAGCCAGCGCGCAGGACGCGGCGTATCTGGCCGCAGGTTACGCGGCGGATCATCTGAGGCTTGCCAGCCGCCCCGCCACCGCGCCGCGCATTGTGCTGCTGCAAGACCCGCTGATTGAAAAGCTGCAACACCCCGCAACAGCAGCGCGCGTCGCGGCGCTCGCGGAACAGCTTGGCGCCGCGGGCCTCACGCTGCATCGCGCCAGCGCCGGCGCAGGGTTTGAGGAAATGATCGCGCGCCATCGCCGCGTGATGTTGGCCGAGCTTGGCCGCACCCATGCCGGGCTGCCGCGTGATCGGATCGCAACCGCCATCGCCGATGGCATTGCCGAGGGCCTTGCCATCCCGGATGAGGAATATCATGCGGCACTCCGTGACCTGGCGGGTTTTCGGGCGCGCTTCTGGGCAGGTTTTGCGCCGGATGATTTCATCCTGGTGCCCGCCGCGCCGGATGTGGCGCCGGATGCCGGCAGCACGGGCGATCCTTCCTTTGTCATCCCAACCACGGTGCTCGGCGGGCCGGTTGTCACGCTGCGGGCTGGCCTGGCCACCGATACCGGCATGCCAGTGGGTGCGTTGCTGTTTGCCCGGCCCGGGGCGGATGCGGCCATGGCGTCCTTCCTGTTCTCGGCCACCGCCACTGCGCTTGATCTTTAACGCCCAAAGCTTGCCGCGCCCGGCCATCCGGCACATCTACAGCCTGGCAAGGCTTTCGTGGTAACAAGCCGACTGGTTTCGGCGCGCAGGAGGCGTTTTGGGTTTCTGGGGTAAAATGTTGGGCGGGGTGGCGGGCTTCGCCATGGGTGGCCCCTTGGGCGCCATGGTGGGGGCCGCGCTTGGCCATGCCGCGGATGCCGGGGCGCTTGGCGGCAAGGCGGGCGCCATTTCGGGTGCGACTCCTGACCTGATGGCGTTTTTCGGCAGCAAGGAAAACCTGTTTTCCTTCTCGGTCGTTGTGCTCTCCGCCAAGCTCGCCAAGGTGGATGGGCCGATCAAGCGGGAAGAAATCGCGGCCTTCCGCAACCTGTTCCACGTACCGGCAGAAGCGCTTGGCGAAGTGGGGCGCCTGTTCGATCAGGCGCGGGAATCCGCCGAAGGCTGGGAACCCTTCGCCGAAAAGCTTGGCGAGGCCTTCGCCGACAACAAGGCCATGTTGGAAGATGTGCTGGTCGCTTTGGTGCAAATTGCGCGCGCCGATGGGCCGGTCACGAAATCCGAGGGCGATATGCTGCGCGGCATTCATGCGCGCTTCGCCTTGGATGCCGCGGCCTGGGAACGCGCCAAGGGCGGCACGCGCCGCGCCATGGCGCCGGAAACGCAGGGCGAAGACCCGTATCAAATGCTGGGTCTGACCCGGCAGGCGAGTGATGAGGAAGTGCGCCTAGCCTGGCGCAAGCTGATGCGGGAAAACCACCCGGATAGCCTGGCTTCCCGCGGTGTGCCGCAGGAATTCGTCAAGCGCGCAACGGAACAAGTGGCGCAGATCAACGCTGCCTGGGACAAGATCAAGCGTCAGCGGGGCTTGTAGCTTGCCTCGTATCCGCGACTTGCCCAGCCCCAATCACGAAGCGCGGCCCGATGGTGCGGTGATTGATACGCTGGTGCTGCATTACACGGGCATGCGTTCAGGGCAGGAGGCAATTGCGCGGCTATGCGACCCCGCCGCCAAGGTTTCCGCGCATTATGTGGTGGAAGAAGATGGCGCGGTGTTTCGCCTGGTGGCGGAAGCGCGCCGCGCCGCGCATGCCGGCATTTCGCACTGGCGCGGCCGCAGCGCGCTGAATGGAAACAGCATCGGGATCGAGATTGTGAACCCCGGCCATGAATGGGGCTATCGCCCCTTCCCTGCCCTGCAAATGGCGGCGGTGTGCGATTTGTGCCTTGAGATCATGGCGCGCCACCCGATTGAGCAGCGTAATGTGGTGGCGCATACGGATATCGCGCCTGATCGCAAGCAGGACCCGGGGGAGTTGTTTGATTGGCAGGGAATGGCTGCGAATGGCGTTGGGCTTTGGCCGGGCGCTGATGCCGCGCCTGTGGAGGAGGCTGCGTTGCTGCCTTTGCTTGGCGCGATTGGCTATCGCACCGATTTGCCGCTTTCCGTTTTGCTGACGGCATTTCAGCGCCATTGGCTTCCAGGGCGCGCCGATGGGATTGCGGATGCGGCGACGCGGACCCGGGTGCCGGCGGTGGCGAGCCTATTTGCCTAGGCGCATGCGCGACGACGCCGATATCGCTGATTTTATCGCACATAACCCGCGTATGATGCGCTGCCTTGCGGTGCTCGCCGCGCATGGACCTGCGGGCGCCTGGATTGGCGCGGGCTTTGTGCGCAACGCCGTGTGGGATCATCTTTCCGGAAAGGATACGGAAGCCACACCACTCGCTGATCTGGATGTGGTGTTTCATGATCCGGAAGTCGCAACCGCTGAGCATGACGCAAGGATTGAGGCCGCGCTGAGCCTCGCCGCGCCTGACCTTCCGTGGTCCGTGCGCAACCAGGCGCGCATGCATGAACGGAATGGGCATCGCCCCTATCGCGATGTTGCGGATGCCTTGACCCATTGGCCGGAAACTGCAACCGCCATCGCAGCGCGTCTTGGGCCACAGGGCGTTGAGATCCTCGCCCCTTTTGGCGTTGAGGATGTGCTGGAGATGATTATTCGCCCAACACCAGCCTTCCGCACCAAGCCAGAAATTCCGCTAGCGCGGCTTGAAGCGAAGGGCTGGCTCACGCGCTGGCCGGGGTTGCGCGTGGTTGGGCTTGGCGATTCAGCTTAACCATCCCCCCCGACACGCGCGAAGCGTCAGGTCACATTTTCCGAGCCGCCAAGTGTTTCCAATTGGCTTGAAAATGCTTCACGCCCCCAAAGCAAACCCCTCATACCCCTTCTCCGCCACCTCATCACAAATCCGCCGATACCGCGCCATGCCGCCGATATAGGGCATGAATACGCGCGGCTTGCCCGGCACATTGGCGCCGAGGTACCAGGAATGCAGCGTTTTCGTGAAAAGCGTGCGGTCGGCTACTTCCTGCACCTGCACCATCCAATCATCCACCGCATCAGGCTTCGCTTCAATGCGCGTCTGGCCGGCAGCGCGCATATCCGCGATGCAGCGGGTGATCCATTCCACGTGCTGTTCAATCGCCACCGGCATATTGGTCAGCACTGAAGGGCTGCCAGGCCCGGTTACGGTGAACAGATTGGGGAAGCCCACCACCTGCAGCCCCAGATAGCTGCGCGGGCCTTCGCGCCACACATCACGCAAGCCCAGGCCATCGCGCCCGGCGATGTTCAAATTGAATAGCGGCCCGGTCATGGCATCAAAGCCCGTCGCGAAGACGATGATATCCAGCGGGTATTCGCCCTTGCTGGTCTTCACGCCGGTGGCGGTGATGCGTTCAATCGGCTCGGCCCGCAAATTCACCAAAGCCACATTGTCGCGGTTATAGGTTTCGAAATAGCCGGTATCAATCGGCGGGCGCTTGGTGCCAAAGCCGTGATCAATATCGGCAAGGATCGCGGCCTTGGCAGGGTCCTTCACAATCTGGCCGATCTTTTTCTGCAGGAAGGCGGAGACAATCTCATTCGCTTCCTCATTCGTCAGCACATCGCGGAATTCAGCGCGCAGCCGTAGCCCACCCTTTTCCCAGGCTTTTTCGAAAATCTCATTCCGTTCTTCATCGGAAACATCAAACACAGACCGATCCGCAATGCGCCAAGGATGACCATTGACGGTGGAGCGCATCACATCGCGAATTTCGGCAAAATTCTCCCGAACATATTTCTTGAAATCATCGGTCAGCGGCGCATTGCGCGCGGGGATCGAATAATTTGCCGTGCGCTGAAATACGGTCAGGTGCTTGGCGGCGGCGGCAATCACCGGAATGGCCTGAATGCCGGTGGACCCCGTGCCAATCACGCCAACGCGCTTGCCAGAGAAATCGACACCCTCATGAGGCCATTCGCCAGTGTGATACCATTTGCCCTGAAAATCTGGGATGCCTTCAACCTTCGGTAGATTGGCGGAAGAAAGGCAGCCCACCGCCGTGATCAAATAGCGCGCGGCATATTCCGCGCCCCGTTCCGTGCGCACGCGCCACAGATTGGCGGCCTCATCATACTGCGCCGCCACCACGCGCGCGCCGAAGGTAATGTCGCGCTTCAGGTCAAGCTTATCCGCGGCATAATTCAGATAGCGCAGAATCTCCGGCTGGCTCGGGTAGCGTTCGGACCATTCCCAGCCCTGCACCAACTCATCCGAGAAATGATAGCAATAGCTATGGCTTTCGGAATCGCACCGCGCGCCCGGGTAGCGGTTCCAATACCAGGTACCGCCCACGCCATCACCCGCTTCCAGCACATGGGCGGAAAGCCCTTGGCCGTCGCGCAGGGAATGGAGCTGATACATGCCGGCGAAACCCGCGCCAATGATCAGAGCGTCATAGAGCTTCGCCTCGGTCGAGGTAGCGGCAAGGGGGCTTACGGCATCAAGCATGGCGGTTTCTTCATGTTGGCTGGTTGGGCCAATAATCTAACTCGCACCGGCCCCTTACGCCAAGCGGGGGCAAATCCTTGCCATTTTCGGGACATCGCCCACATAGAGGTCAGAAGGCGCCCTTAAGCCCCCTGCCACTGGGCGCTGCCTCGACTTTGGGAAAGACCATCACCGTGAATATTCAAATCCCTGCCTCTGGCCGCTCCACCGCCACCGCCACCTCGGAACCGCGCCCCTCCCGCACGGAAGCCGAAGCCGCGGTGCGCACCCTGCTGCGCTGGGCCGGTGATGACCCGACCCGTGAAGGCCTGGTGGATACCCCCGCGCGCGTCGCCCGCGCCTATGAGGAATTCTTCGCCGGCTATGAGACGGACCCGGTGGATTTGCTCGCGCGGTCCTTCGAAGAAACCGATGGCTATGATGAAATGGTGATCCTGCGCGACATCCGCATGGAAAGCCATTGCGAACACCACATGGTGCCAATCATTGGCCGCGCGCATATCGCCTATCTGCCGCAGGGCCGCGTGGTGGGCATCAGCAAGCTGGCGCGCGTTTTGGAAGTTTATGCCAAGCGGCTGCAAATCCAGGAAAAGCTGACGGCACAGGTTGCGAATACCATCGAACAGGTGCTGCAGCCGAAGGGTGTGGCCGTGGTGATTGAAGCGGCGCATCAATGCATGACCACGCGCGGCGTCCATAAGCCGGGGGTCACCATGGTGACCAGCCGCATGCTGGGCGCCTTCCGGGATGATGCCAGCACGCGCCGTGAATTCCTGGCCATTATCGGCGGCCAGCGTTCCAATGTGATTGAAGGCTGAGGGTTAGCATACCTTCAGACACCCCCCGCCGAAGCGCTGCTTGACCAAGGGGCGCTTCGGCGCGCATGAGCCGCCATGCTTTTTTCCACCCCACCCAGTGCCGAAGACCTGGTCGAATTGGCCGAAGATGCGCTTGCCGCCATCCCAAAGCCGATGCGCGATGTGCTGAAAGGCGTCGCCATCCTGGTGGATGACATCGCGGAGGAGGAGATGCTCCGCGAACTCGGCATCGAAAACCCCTATGAATTGACCGGGCTTTACCTGGGCGTGCCGCTCACCGAAAAAAGCAACGGCATGGTACCGGAAGAACCGGACCGCATCCTGCTATTCCGAGAGCCCATCCTGCTGGAATGGATCGAAACCGGGGAGGATCTGTTCCGCCTGGTGCGAAACGTGCTGATCCACGAAATCGGCCATCATTTCGGCTTTTCGGATGAGGATATCGAAAGGCTGGAAGAAGGGGAGTAGGGGTTAAAAAGAAGGGGGCTCTGCCCC
>JBILPX010000398.1:0-2707 GCA_044373565.1 Roseomonas sp. | reverse complement strand
TCGAAGTTGCGATTGCCTGACAGCACCGAAACGCCAACGAGCTTGTTGTTTTCAATCGCATCCACAATGGCATCCGGCAGCGGGCCGGAATTACCGATGCAGGTGGTGCAGCCATAGCCCACCGTCTGGAAGCCAAGCGCATCCAGATGCGGCGTCAGCCCTGCCTTGTTCAGATATTCAGTCACCACCTGGGAACCAGGCGCGAGCGAGGTCTTCACCCAAGGCTTCGCCGTCAGGCCCTTTTCCACCGCCCTCTTCGCAACCAACCCTGCTGCCACCAGCACATAGGGGTTCGATGTATTGGTGCAGGAGGTAATGGCGGCGATGACGACATCGCCATGGCCGAGGTCATAATTGGCCCCTTCCACCGGCACGCGCAGTTCCGCCAGTTCACCCGGAACGCCCATGGTGCCCGCGGCCAGATCCTTCAGGAAGGCCGGCCCGGCATTGCTCAGCGCCACGCGATCCTGAGGACGCTTCGGCCCAGCCAAGGAAGGTTCCACCGTGCTGAGATCAAGTTCCAGCGTATCGCTAAACACCGGATCGGGCATGCCTTCCTCACGGAACATGCCCTGTGCCTTGAGGTATTCGCGCGTCAGGTTGATGCGATGTTCCTCACGGCCCGACAGGCGCAGGTATTCCAGCGTTGTGTCATCCACCGGGAAGAAGCCGCAGGTCGCGCCATATTCGGGCGCCATATTGCCGATGGTCGCACGATCCGCGAGCGGCAGATGGGCCAAACCAGGGCCGAAGAATTCAACGAATTTGCCGACCACGCCCTTCTTGCGGAGCATCTGCGTCACCGTCAGCACCAGATCGGTGGCGGTGACACCTTCCTTCACCGAACCCATCAGCTTGAAGCCAATGACATCGGGGATCAGCATGGCAATCGGTTGGCCGAGCATGGCGGCTTCCGCTTCAATCCCGCCGACACCCCAGCCCAGCACGCCAAGGCCATTGACCATGGTGGTGTGGCTATCCGTGCCATAGCAGGAATCGGGGAAGGCGAAGACATCGCCTGTATCCGTCGCGGTCCAGACAACCTGCGCCAGATATTCCAGGTTCACCTGGTGGCAGATGCCCGTGCCCGGCGGCACAACGCGGAAATTATTGAAGGCTTCCTGACCCCAGCGGAGGAATTCGTAACGCTCCCCATTGCGTTCGAATTCGATATCCACATTCTGCTGAAGCGAGGACGCGGTGCCGGAGACATCCACCATCACCGAATGGTCGATAACCAGGTCCACAGGCACCAGCGGGTTCACCTTGCGCGGGTCACCACCCAGGCCAAGCAAGGCATCGCGCATGGCGGCCAGATCCACCACGGCGGGGACGCCGGTGAAATCCTGCAAAAGGATCCGCGCGGGGCGGAAGGGCACTTCCTTATCGGAACGGCCATCCTTCACCCATTCGGCGATCTTCTTCGCATCATCCACCGTATAGGAACGGCCATCTTCAAAGCGCAGCACATTTTCAAGCAGCACCTTGAGGCTATAGGGCAGGCGGGTAAGGTCGCCGATGCTCTTCGCTGCCTCGGGCAGGCTGAAATAATGATAGGTCTTGCCGTCCACACTGAGCGTACGACGAGTCTTCAGGCTGTCTTGCCCGATCATCCGCATGGCTGATTACCCTTCCTCAAGCGCGCTGGCCTTGCGTGACCGCGCTAATGCCGGCTTTAAAGCATGGAGACTGAATATGGTCCATTGGCGAGGGAACGGATTTGGCAGCGGGGCAACCCATTTTGGATGTGCTGGACCTTGCCTGCATCCGCGGTGACCGGGCAATTTTTGCTGGGCTCAGCTTCTCCGTGCCGGCAGGCGGCGCGCTCCTGCTGACCGGCGCCAATGGCGCCGGCAAATCAAGCTTGCTGCGCGTGCTAGCCGGGCTGCTGCCAGCCGCCGAGGGGGAGGTGCTATTGGAAGGTGCGCCCACCCGCACGGACCCTGTCGGCCATGCGCTGAGGCTGCGTTATATCTCGAGCCAAGATGCTTTGAAGCCGGCGCTGACGGTCGCTGAAAATCTGGCCTTCTATGCCGCACTTTGGGGTGGCGACGTGCCCCCGGCGCTTGAGGCGCTTGGCCTTGGCGCGTTGGCGGGTTTGCCGGGTCGGGTGCTGTCCACCGGGCAAAGGCGACGCCTGGCCCTGGCGCGGCTGGCCTTGGCGCCGGCGCGGCTTTGGCTGCTGGATGAACCAAGCCTTGGGTTGGATGCGGCTTCCGTGGCGCGGTTGGGCGCGCTGATGGCGCGCCACCGCGCCGCCGGCGGCGCCATTCTGGCCGCGACCCATCTTCCCTTGCCGCTACCGAATGCGCAGGAGCTGAAGCTGTGAGCGGCGGCGTGTTTGGTGGGTTCCTGGCGGTGCTTGGGCGGGAATGGAAGCTCGCGCTTCGCCATCCTTCGGATACCCTGGCTGCCGTGCTGTTCTTCGTACTGGTGGCGGCCCTTTTCCCCTTCGGCGTCGGCCCGGCGCCGGAGACCCTTTCCCGCCTTGCCCCAGGCGCCTTGCTGGCCGCGGCACTGCTCGCCGCGCTTTTGCCGCTTGATCGGCTTTTTGGGGCGGAGGCGGAGGATGGCTCGCTCGATCAATTGCTGCTTTCCGGCCTGCCACGCGGGGTGCTGGCGGCGGCCAAGGCGCTTGGCCATTGGCTGACCACCGGCGTGCCGCTGATTGCGGCGACCCCCATCGCGGCGGCGATGCTCAATCTGC
>JBILPX010000397.1:0-2721 GCA_044373565.1 Roseomonas sp. | reverse complement strand
ACTTCCACGGGGTTTCCCCCACCAGCACCTCAAGCTGGCGCGTCTACCATTCCGCCATGGCCGCAAACCAGGTAGAAGGCGGGCCTATTAGCCCATGAACGCGCCCCTATCAACGCCCGCCCTTGAATGGGAAACCCTGCCGGGCCTTACCCCCTATGCCGAGACGCTTTCGCGCATGGAAACCCGCGCCGCTTCCATACGCGCGGGCAGTGCAGCGGAGGCTGTGTGGCTGGTGGAACACCCGCCAAGCTATACCGCCGGCACCTCTGCCCGCGCTGAGGATTTGCGCGATGCCCGCTTTCCGGTGTTTGAGGCTGGGCGCGGCGGGCAATGGACCTATCACGGGCCTGGGCAACGCACGGGGTATGTGCTGCTTGACCTGCACCGCCCCCATGGCGGCATTCCGGCGCGCGATGTGCGCGCCTTTGTGGCGGGGCTGGAAGAATGGCTGATCCTGACCCTGGCGCATTTCGGCGTGCAGGGCGAAAGGCGCGAAGGCCGGGTTGGCATTTGGGTGGCGGATCGCGCGACCAGGCAGGAGGCAAAGATTGGCGCCATCGGCGTGCGTGTGACGCGCTGGGTTTCCTGGCATGGCGTGGCGTTGAATGTGGCGCCGGATCTTGGCCATTTCGGCGGCATCGTGCCCTGCGGGATTGCGGAGCATGGCGTGACCAGCCTGCATGCCTTGGGCATTCCGGCCAGCATGGTGCAGGTGGATGAGGCGCTGCGCACTGCCTGGGGCCAGGTTTTCGGCTGAAACCCAGGCTGCGAATCGCGGGAATTTCCGCTAAGCCGTCTTTTCTCGGCCACTGGAGCGCCCCGCCATGCCCATCCCCATCGCCTCTGACCATGCCGGCCTGCCGCTGAAACAGGCGTTGAAGGCCGCTTTGGAAGCCGAGGGGTTGAGCTTCGATGATTTGGGCACGCATGGCCCAGAATCGGTGGATTACCCGGATTTCGCCCATGCGGTGTCAGCCAAGGTGGCGGGCACTGACGGCTTCGGCATTCTGGTCTGCGGCACCGGGATTGGCATGGCAATCGCCGCCAATCGCCACCCCGGCATTCGCGCCGCCGTGCTGCATAACGCGACCGAAGCGCGGCTCACCCGCGCCCATAACAACGCCAATATCGCCTGCCTCGGCGCCCGCATGACGGGGATTGAGGTCGCGCTGGATGCCATCCGGGCTTTTCTGGCCTCACCCTTTGAAGGTGGGCGGCATGTCGGGCGGGTACAAAAACTCGATCCGGTGCTTGCCAAGCAGGGCGCGGCGGGCGCAAAAACAACGCCATGAAAACCCTCCTCCCTGCCCTGGTCCGTGCGCCGGAAGGCCTCGGCGCCACCCCGCCCCCCGCTGGCTTTTTCACCGCCAGCCTGGCCGCATCCGATCCCGAAATTGCTGCCTCCGTGGCGCAGGAATTGGAACGCGAACAGGATGGTATTGAGCTGATCGCCTCGGAAAACATCGTCTCCCGCGCTGTGATGGAAGCGCAGGGGTCGGTGATGACGAATAAATACGCCGAGGGCTATCCGGGCCGGCGCTATTATGGCGGGTGCGAGGCGGTGGATATCGCCGAAAGGCTCGCCATTGAACGCGCCTGCAAGCTGTTTGGGTGCGGCTTCGCCAATGTGCAGCCGCATTCGGGCGCGCAGGCCAATCAGGCAGTATTCCTGGCGCTGCTGCAGCCAGGCGATTGCATCATGGGGCTTGATCTCGCGGCCGGTGGGCATTTAACGCATGGGTCACCCGCTAATCTTTCCGGCAAATGGTTTAAGCCGGTGCCCTATACGGTGCGGCGCGAAGACCAGCAGATTGATATGGCGGAAGTCGCGCGCATTGCGCGTGAAGCAAAGCCGAAGCTGATCATCGCCGGCGGCAGCGCATATGCCCGCATTTGGGATTTCGCGGCCTTCCGCGCCATCGCCGATGAAGTCGGCGCCTATTTTCTGGTGGATATGGCGCATTTCGCGGGCCTGGTTGCCGGCGGCGCCCATCCTTCGCCCTTCCCGCATGCGCATGTCGCGACAACCACCACGCACAAGACTTTGCGTGGGCCGCGCGGTGGCATGATTTTGACGAATGACGAAGCGCTGGCGAAGAAATTCAACAGCGCCGTATTCCCCGGACTGCAAGGCGGGCCGCTCATGCATGTGATCGCGGCCAAGGCGGTTGCGTTTGGGGAAGCGCTGCGCCCGGAATTCCGTACCTATTCGCGCCAGATCGTCGCCAATGCCAAGGCGCTGGCGGGTGAATTACAGGCGCAGGGCCTAGACCTTGTGACCGGGGGCACCGACAATCATCTGTTGCTGGTTGATCTGCGGCCCAAGAAGCTGACCGGGAAGGTCGCGGAAGCGGCGCTTAATCGCGCGCATCTGACCTGCAACAAGAACGCCATTCCCTTTGACCCAGAAAAGCCGATGGTGACATCGGGTGTGCGCCTTGGCACCCCCGCCGGCACCACGCGTGGCTTTGGTGAGGCGGAATTCCGCCAGATTGGCAAGCTGATCGGTGAAGTGCTGGATGGCGCGGCGCGGGCCAATGATGAAGCCGGCAATCGCGCGGTAGAAGCTTCGGTGAAGGCGCGGGTGATGGAGCTCTGCCATCGCTTCCCGATCTATCCGGCATGAAGTGCCCCTTCTGCGGATTTGAAGATACGCAGGTCAAGGATAGTCGCCCGGCGGAAGACAGTGCGGCCATTCGCCGCCGTCGCGCCAGCACAGAA
>JBILPX010000396.1:0-2735 GCA_044373565.1 Roseomonas sp. | reverse complement strand
AGGTGCCAGCCGCCAAGGCGCACTGCATGCCCGCCGGGCCCCACCAATTCTCCCCACCCTGGATCGGAATTTCGAGCCTTGCAGCAAGTGCCGCCATCCCCGCATCATCCTGCACCGGCAGTGGTTCTTCCAACCAGCGCACATCAAGCCCTTGCAATGCGCGCCCGCGCCGTTCCGCTTCTGGCAGCGTCAGCGACTGATTGTAATCCACGAAGATCGCAACATCATCGCCGACCACGCCGCGCACGGCACGCACCGTGGCCAGATCATCTTCAAGCTTTGGATGGCCGAGCTTGAATTTCACCGCCCGCGCGCCAAGCCGCGCCACCGCCTGGCCGGCTTCTTCCGCCAGCATCGCCGGCCCCCATCCGCGGAGCGAGGCATAAATCGGCATTGGTCGCGCCTCGGCCCCCAGCATGGCGTAAAGCGGCAGGCCAGCGCGGCGGGAAAGCGCATCCCAAAGCGCCATATCCAGCAGCGAAAGCGCAATCTGCACCAGGCCTTCACTGCCCAGAATGCGAAATCCATCATGCAATTCGCGCCAGAGCGATGTTGGCGCCAAGGGCCGCCCGATCAGCCCTTCCCCAATCGAACGTGCGAGTGACGCCGTCGGCCCAAGTGCCGTGCGCGTATAGGGAAAGACATAGGCCGTGCCCGTGGCGCCATCCTTGGTGGTGACTTCCGCAATCACCAAGGGCGCGCGGGGAATGACATTCAGGCTATTGCGCAGCGGTGGATCAATCGGCGCATCCACACAGTGAATGGTGATGGCGCTGATGGTGGTCTGGGTCATGCTGGGCCTCCGCTGCGAGTCTGGCCTGCCCCCGCGCCGCTGTCACCACGTCCCTGTTTGCGTTGCCAACGCGACATTCAACTCGGCACCCAGCAGCACGACATAAACACTGACATAGAACCACATCAGCAAACCCACCGTGGCGCCAAGCGGCCCATACATGGCGTCATAGGTTGCGAAGTCGGCGACATAAACGCTGAAGGCTGCGGACCCCAAAGCCCATAGTAGCGTTGCCATGAAAACGCCTGGCAGGATGCGGCGGATCGGCAGGCGGCGTGATGCCGGCCCCAGCCGATACACCGCCAGCAGCGAAAGCCCAATCAGCAGCAACAGCGTCAGCAGCGAAAGTCCGCGCAGCGAAAGCGCTTGCAGCGCGGGCAAGCCGATCAATGCAAAAATGCCGGGCAAGGCGACCAACGCCGCAATCGCAATCACAGCGGCCAAGGTTGCCGCCAGCGTCAGCCCAATGGCCAAAGCGTGATAGCGAAAGAAGGGCCGTGTTTCTGCCACATCATGCGCCATGTTCAGCGCGCCGATGGTCGCACGTGTGCCGGCAGAAGCACTCCAGATCGCGATGGCGGCACTCAGGATCGCGCTCCATTCAAGGCGGGGGCGCGGCGCTTCCACCAGATCATGCACCCGTGTCGCGATCATCTCAAAAGTGTCTTCGGGGACCAATTCGCGCAGGACTTCAAGCTGCGGTTCCACCGCCGCCGCGTCGAACACCATGCCGTAGAGCGAAATCAGCAGGAAAATGCCAGGAAACAGCGCCAGCATGGCATAGAAAGCGCAGCCCGCGCTGGTCAGGGCAATGCGGTCAGACGCGGAAGCCCGCAGCACGCGCATGAGTATGGCGGTAGCGCCGAATTGGGCGATCTTGGCTTGCGACATGACCCCCTTATAGGATCAGCCCGGCGGGATGCGGAAGAATCAGACTTTTGAGCGTTCCGGCATGTGATAGGCCCGCTTCGCGGAAGCCCGCAGCTCCAGCGGAGAAATGCGGCCGTCTTGGTCCGTATCCATCCGCTGGAGCATGGCAGCGAGCGTGTTGCCCGTGGGTGTCCCCGGACCGGCAATTCTTGCCGGACTTTGCCGCAATTCTTGCAGCATGGGCGCGAATTCTTTTCGCCCCCCTGCGACGTCAAGCCGAGCCGCATCTTGCGTGCTCTGCATGCGGCGGGCCCGGACCTCCTGAGGAGCTGTCAAAGACTTTTCCGAAACCACCAACATCGTCGCAACCCCGTTTTGGTTGGCGCCGGCGCTTTGGCCGGCGGCACCATTTTGGTACACCTCGGCTATTGCAGAAGGCGTGCCAGCTTTTGCGCGCGGCCCCAAAAAATTCAGGGCGCGAGGCGCGCGAAGGTCACTTCATGCTTGTTATGGGCAGCATGGAACAGCGTAGATCCTTGAATTTGCTGAAATTCGGCGATGATGGCGTGGTCGGTTTCGCCCTGAAATTTGATGGTGCAAAAGATGTTTTGGGCCTTTTCCGCCTCAATCCAACGCCGCACCAGGCCCAAAAGCCGCGCCGGGTAACAGATGACATCACTGAACAGCCAGGTGACCGGCGATTCTTGCCGGGGGTCCATGGCAAAAGCGCTCTCTGGTCGGAAATTAACGCCGGGGTGGGCAGCAATGGCCGGGTTGAGCGGCGCCTTATCCACCGCCGTCACCTCTGCGCCGAGCTCTGCAATCACCCAAGTCCAGCCGCCGGGGGCGGCGCCAAGGTCGAGGCAGCGGTCGCCCGGGCCGGGATGGCGGCCAAGCCGGGTCAGGCCTTCCCATAATTTAAGGTAGGCGCGGGAAGGGGGGCCGGATTTGTCCTCCACAAAGCGGGGCTCGCCATTCACGAAGGGGCTGGTCTTGCTGGGGCTGGCCAAGACCAGGTCCGGCGCCAGCAGGGTCCAGGCGCCAAGCGGTGCCGTGGGCGCGGGTTCCGGGA
>JBILPX010000395.1:0-2738 GCA_044373565.1 Roseomonas sp. | reverse complement strand
ATGGGGCGACGGACCTTGTTGTGGCAGCGGCGCCAGCCAATGTCACCGCGGCGCAGGCCGCCTTGGCTGACGGTGGTGACTTCGAAACCGTTGAATCCGCTATCGCCGATGCGCTGAACCAGTTTGGTTCTGACAGTAATTATATCGATGCGCAGGTCCGCTACAACAAGGATAAGGTTGACGCCATAGAAGGTGGACTCGGTTCATTGATTGACGCCGATCTTGCCAAGGAAAGCGCCAAACTTCAGTCACTGCAGATCAGGCAGCAGCTTGGCACGCAGGCGATGTCTATCGCTAATCAGTCTCCGCAGATGTTGCTGAGCCTGTTCCGTTAATCAAGGCGGCGGCCCTGCCCAAGGCGGGGCCGCCTACTTTTGCGGGAGACAAAAATGTCAACCCTAGTTCTTGAACTTCGCCAAGGCGACATGATGATCGTCAACGGCGCCCCGATACGCTTTCGTAATCGCACCCGTATCGAATTGACCGCACGCGCGCGCTTTCTGTTCGGCAAACAATTGATGACGCCCGCTATGGCCAATACCCCGGCCCGGCGCATCTATTTCGCGCTACAAACAGCCTATATCGGTGATCACGATGAAAGACGCGCGGGCCTTGATCTTGCCCGTGAACTGATTGGCGAATTCTGCGAAGCCACAACATCCGAAATGGTACGCGACCTACTGGACCGCGCACTGAAGGCGGCAGAGGCAGATCAATGCTATCAGGCGCTGAAATTTGCGCGCCGCGTCATGCGCCATGAGGAGGTTGTGCTGGGTCTCACGCCCGTCTCTGCAGTGTCGATCGCGGAGGATGTGGTATGAACATGATGCATGCGCAGCGTGCCTATAAGATGACGCGGCAGGCGATGGACCCACGCGAACAGGAAGCCGATGTTGTTCGTCGTGTTACCTGGGCATTGAAGGAAGCGCTGGACCAGGAAGGCATCGCCCGGGCACGCGCCATCGCCGATAATCGGCGGCTTTGGATCGCGCTTGAAGCTTCGGTCCGCCATCCCGCCAATCAATTGCCGCGCGATACCAAACTTGCGATGCTCAATGTCGGGCGGGCGGTATTGCGGGAAATGGAGAGCTATACGCCTGACCTTGGCTTCCTGATCGAGGTGAATGAGCAGTTATCGGCAGGACTGCGGTAAGGCGTCATCGCCCTGCCAACAGCGCGTCTGGCGCGGTTTATGTTTGACCTGCGGCGTGGTAACGCCCGCCGCATGAAGCGGGACGCGGTCATTCTCGGCATTGAAAGCAGCTGCGATGAAACCGCGGCTGCGGTCTTGCGCGCAGATGGCACCATCTTCGCCGAAGCTGTGTTCAGCCAGCAGAAGGAACATGCTGCCTTTGGCGGCGTGGTGCCCGAAATTGCCGCGCGAGCGCATTTGCAGCATTTGCCCGGCCTGGTGGCCAAGGTCATGGATCAAGCTGGCATTGGCTATGCGGCGCTGCACGCGGTAGCCGCAACGGCGGGCCCTGGGCTCATTGGCGGGCTGATTGTTGGTTCTTCCTTCGCCAAGGGGATGGCGTTGGCACATACCCTGCCCTTTCTTGCCATTAATCACCTGGAAGCACATGCGCTGACGGTACGCCTGCCGGGGCTATTGCCGGGCGCGCCGCCGGATTTCCCGTATCTTTTGCTGCTGCTGTCAGGCGGGCATTGCCAATGCGTGCTGGTGGAAGGACTTGGCCGTTATCGGCGGCTTGGCAGCACGTTGGATGATGCGGTTGGTGAGGCTTTCGACAAGGCAGCGAAGCTGCTTGGCCTGCCTTGGCCGGGCGGGCCACATCTGGAACGCTTAGCGGCGCGGGGTAGTCCATCCCTTGTTCCCTTGCCGCGGCCGCTGCTTGGGCGGCCTGGCTGCGATTTCTCCTTCTCGGGCCTCAAGACCGCGGTGGCGCGGGCGGTGGCACTCGGGCAGGCAGGCCCTGAGGATATCGCGGCGTCCTTCCAGGCGGCGGTGGCTGCGGTGCTCGCAGATCGCGCTGCCCATGCGCTGGATATGGCGCCGGGGGTCACGGCGCTGGTGGTGGCCGGGGGGGTGGCCGCCAATGGCGCAGTGCGCGCAGCACTTGGCAGCCTGGCCGCGGCCAGGGGCCTGCCGATGCTTGCCCCGCCGCTGCGCTATTGTACCGATAATGCCGTGATGGTGGCCTGGGCTGGGATTGAGCGGCTGCGCCACGGTTTGGCGGACCCGCTTTCGCATAATCCCCGCCCACGTTGGCCGCTGACCGAGCTTTCTCCGCTGGCAGTCTGAGCCGGGCGTTAGCGGCGCAGCACGCCCCGCCCGGCATAGCGCGCCGCCGGGCCAAGCCCTTGTTCAATCCGGATCAGCTGATTGTATTTCGCAAGGCGGTCAGACCGCGACAGGGACCCGGTCTTGATCTGCCCGCAATTGGTCGCAACGGCCAAATCCGCGATGGTCGAATCCTCGCTCTCACCGGAACGGTGGCTCATTACCGCACGATAGCCGGCGCGATGGGCCATTTCCACCGCTTCCAGCGTTTCGGTCAGCGTGCCAATCTGGTTCACCTTCACCAGAATGGCATTCGCCGTTGCCGTTTCGATGCCCCGGCGCAGGCGTTCCGGGTTGGTCACGAAAAGATCATCGCCGACAAGCTGCACCTTGGCGCCAATGCGGTCCGTCAGCAGCTTCCAGCCGGCCCAATCATCTTCCGAACAGCCATCTTCGATTGAAACAATCGGCCATTTGGCGGTAAGCGCGGCCAAAT
>JBILPX010000113.1:0-8935 GCA_044373565.1 Roseomonas sp. | reverse complement strand
GATCAGGCCCAGGCCGAAGCCCTGGCAGCAGAAATCCGCGCTTCAGGCCGCAAAGCCGCGCTGATCCGGGGCGATGTCGGCACCGCCGCCGGCGCTGCTGCCCTGGTAGAACAGACCCTCGCCGCGCTTGGGCGCATTGATGTGCTGGTGAATAATGCCGGCATTTTCCCGCGCGTTGAGTTTCTGGACATGACGGAAGCGGAATGGGACCGGGTCATTGCCGTCAATCTGAAAGGCAGCGCCTTTTGCGCCCAGGCGGCGGCGCGCGCCATGGTGGCGGCGGGGATCAAGGGGGTCATCATCAACCTATCTTCCTCCTCCGTCCGGGGGGCGCCGCTTGGGGTGCATTACACAGCGACCAAGGCCGGCATTATCGGCATGACACGGTCCATGGCCTTATCCCTTGCGGCGCACGGCATTCGCGTGAACGCCATCGCGCCGGGGCTCACGGATACCGCGCAGCCGCGCTACGGCAATAGTGAAGCGGAGCTTGCGGTCATGGCCCAGCAAATCCCACTGGGGCGGATGGGGCGGCCCGAAGAAATCGCCGGATTGATGGCATATCTTGCGTCTGATCAAGCCGCTTGGATCACGGGTCAGGTTTATCACATCAACGGGGGCAATTACCTCGCCTGAGGCAAGGCAGGGCCGCCCCGAAGCAGGAGGATCGAAATGCGCCCTTGGCTGATCGCATGCGTGCTGGCAGCGCTGCCTGGCGTGGCGCTGGCGCAGATGGAACCCGGGGACCCGATTGCTGGACAGCGCCTGGCCACCACCTGGTGTGCCAATTGCCATGGCATCGCGCCTGGAGGCCCGGGACCGGCCACGGATATCGCGCCAAGCTTCGCCGCCATTGCCGCGCTGCCTTCCACAACTTCCATGTCGCTGCGCGCCTATTTGCGCACACCGCATGCCAATATGCCGGATTACCGTCTGAGCCGGGAGGAACTGGATGATATTGTGGCTTATCTGTTGACGGTTAGGCGCTAAGCCCCGGTCTGGCGCCCCGGCGAAACCAAGTCTAGCATCCCCGGCCTTGAGCAAGGGGGAAATAATCTTGTCCGCAGTCAATAAGCCATTCCGCGTCGCCTATCTGGAACGCGTGCCGCATCCAAGCTTTCTGGAAACCGCCACCGCCGATCCGGCCCTGGAAGTGGTCCGCCTTTCCCTGGAAAATGGGGAAGAAGCAGCACTTGCGGAACTGGCCACCTGTGATGGCTATTATGTGCGCGCATCGCGCGATGAATTGCCCAAGTCGTTTCACGTGAATGATGCGCTGCTGGGCCGCCTGCCCAATCTGCTAATGGTGGCATCCCAGGGCGCGGGATATGACACGATCAACCCGGATTCCTGCACCAAGGCCGGCGTGCTTTTGGTGAACCAGGCAGGCGGCAATGCCGAAGCCGTGGCGGAACACGCCGTTGGCATGATGCTGGCACTCATCAAGAAAATGCCGCAGACCCATGCCGCCATGCGCGCCGGGGAAGCCAAGCGTCGCGAAGTGTTTATGGGCAATAATCTGCTCGACAAGACGGTTGGCGTGATTGGCATTGGTAATGTTGGTTCACGCACCACCGCCATTGTGAAAGCCGCCTTCAATTGTCGCGTGCTGGCTTATGACCCTTATGTGGATGCCGAAACCGTGGCCAAGCGCGGCGCGGAAAAGGTGGAATTGGCTGAATTGCTGGCGCAATCGGATATTGTCAGTGTGCATTGCCCGCTGACGCCACAAAGCCGCGCCATTATTGATGCCAAGGCGCTGGCCGGCATGAAGAAGGGCGCCATTCTGGTCACCACCGCGCGCGGCTCCATCCATGATGAAAACGCTGTGCTCGCGGCGCTGGAATCGGGGCAATTGGCCTCGGCCGGCTTGGATGTTTGGGAACAGGAACCACCGCCCAAGGAACACCCGCTTTTGTGGCACCCGGCAGTGATCTGCACGCAGCACACCGCGGGTGTGACACATGAAAGCCGGTCCATGATTACGCGTATCGCAGCCGAGGCCTTTTCTGCTTGTGCCGCCGCCAAAATGCCGCCGCGCATCATCAACCCGGAAGTGAAGGGCCGGTTTGCGGAGCGCTACGCCGTAGCGCGTGGCCGCGCCATTACGGATTGAAATCGCAACTCGGCTTTTTTCCGTGAGCGCAAAAGCTTCCAAGGCCAGGGTAGTGACGGTGCTTGGCACCACCCAGACCCTGGCCTGGGCGTCTTCCTATTATCTGCCGGCGATTCTGGCCGCCCCCATCGCCGAGGATCTGGGCCTGTCGCGCGCCCTGGTCTTTGGCGTGTTTTCGGGCTCGCTTTTGCTGACAGCGCTGCTGGGGCCAGCGGCGGGCCGCGCGATTGACCAACGCGGCGGGCGTGATGTGCTGGCCATTTCGAATCTGATTTTCATTCTTGGCCTGCTGATCATGGCGTTTGCCAATGGCCTGCCGATGCTGATTCTAAGCTGGTTCATCATTGGCATTGCCATGGCGATGGGGCTTTATGATGCGGCCTTCGCGACACTTGCCGGGCTTTACGGCAAGGATGCGCGCAACAGCATCACCGGCATTACTTTATTCGCCGGATTTGCCAGCACGGTCGGCTGGCCGCTTTCCGCGCTGATGGAAGCGGAATGGGGCTGGCGCGGCGCCTGCCTCGGCTGGGTTGCTTTGCATCTTCTCATCTGCCTGCCGCTCAATCTTTTTCTGATCCCGAAGGCACCGCCACCGCCGCCAAAGGAAGCCGCGCCGCCGCTATCCGCCGCGGAAACGCGCGACCGCAAACGCGACATGATCCTGCTCGCTTTCGTGCTGGCGACCGCGAGCTTTAGTTCCACCGCGCTTGCCGCGCATTTGCCGGGGCTGCTGCAATCCGCCGGCACATCCGTGGCTGTCGCGATTGCGGCTGGCGCGTTGATGGGCCCGGCGCAGGTAGCGGCGCGCGTGGTGGAATTCACCATGATGCGCAAGATGAATCCGCTTTTCTCCGCACGCATCGCCGCCGGCGCGCATCCTGTGGCAGTGGCGGTGCTGATGGCCCTTGGTGCGCCCTTTGCCGCGCTTTTTGTGATTATCCATGGTGCGGGGAATGGTTTGCTGACGATCACGCGGGGCACGCTGCCGCTCGCGCTATTCGGGCCGGTTGGCTATGGGCAACGCCAAGGCTTCATCACCGCGCCGGCGCGCGCTTCACAGGCTTTTGCGCCTTTGCTTTTCGGGCTGCTTTTGGATGATTTCGGCTCTGCTGCATTGTGGTTGACTGCGTTGCTTGGCGTTGCGGCTGTCGCGGCGTTGTTCATGATGCGTGTTCGGCAATGAAGGAAAGACTTATGCAGGATGATTGGCGTTCTCGCGCTGGCACGCGTTTTACCACGGAAAAACGCCCCGCCACGGGCACGCGCGGCATGGTGGTGACGAACCATCCGCTCGCCTCAGCCGCGGGGGCGGAAATGCTCGCTGCTGGTGGCAATGCGGTGGATGGCGCCATCGCCGCGCTGTTCACGCTGACCGTGGTGGAACCCATGATGGTCGGCATTCTGGGCGGCGGCATGGCGCATCTGCGCTCGCCCGATGGGCGGCACACGGTGATTGATGGGCTGTCCACTGCGCCGGCCGCCGCGCGCGCCGATATGTTCACGCCCGCCGAACCTGCCAATGCGATGAATTTCGAAGCGACGGGCCGCGCCAATATCGTCGGCCCGCTTTCGGTCGCCGTACCGGGCAATTTGCGCGCCTGGTGCGAAACGCTCGCGCGCTTCGGCAGCATGCCGCTTTCTGATGTGATGGCGCCGGCTATTCGCCACGCGGCGCGCGGTTTTGGCGTCACGCCCTATCTGGCCGAATGCATCAATGAAGCCGCGCATGATCTGGCGCGAGACCCCGCCATCGCCGCGCTATTGTTGCCAGGTGGCGCGCCGATCAAGCCAGGTGCGCGACTGATTCAGGCAGAATATGCCGAAACCCTCACGCTGATTGCGCGCGAAGGGTCTGGCGTGCTGAAGGGCGCCTTGGGTACCACCATTGCTGATGGTATCAGGAAGGCGGGCGGCATTGTCTCTGCCGCAGATATTGCTGATTTTGCGACGATTGAACGCGCGCCTTTGCGCGGCCCCTATCGTGGTTATGAGGTATTGCTACCGCCGCCGCCCGCTTCTTCCGGCGTGCATGTGCTGCAAATGCTGAACATCCTGGAAGGCTTCGATCTGCGCAGGCTGGGCTTTGGTAGCGCCGATACGCTGCATCTATTGGCCGAGGCCTTGAAGATTGCCTTCGCCGATCGCGCCGCCGCCACCGCTGATCCCGCCTTTGTGGATGTGCCGGTCGCGCGGTTGATTTCCCGCGCCTATGGCGATGAACGCCGCGCCGCGATTGACATGCTGCGCGCACAAGCTTGGGGGCCGGGTGTTGGCCCAGGTGAGAGCGCCAATACCACCCATGTCACGGTGTCGGATGATCAAGGCAATATTGTCTGTTCCACCCAGACCATCAATTCGCTTTTCGGCGCGCGCTTCCTGGTGCCGGGCACGGGCTTGATCCCGAATAACTACATGGCGCTGTTTGATCCGCGTCCGGGCAAGGCGCTGTCTGTCGCGCCCGGCAAGCGCATCACCACATCCCAGGCGCCGATGATTGCCTTGCGCGGTGGCAAGCCCGCCTATGCGCTTGGCATGCCCGGCGGTTTGCGGATTTTTGGTTCTGTCATGCAGGGTTTCCTCAATCTGGTGGATCACGGCATGTCGCTTCAGGAAGCGGTGGAAGCGCCACGGCTTTGGACGCAAGGTGCGGCGGTAGAAGTGGAGCCCGACTTTGATGCGGCGGTGTTGGAGGCATTGGCCAAGCGCGGGCATCAAGTTGCGCCCATGCCGCATGTCGGTGGCGGCATGAATGCCATCGCCTTCCAGTCTGATGGCAGCATGGAAGGGGCGGCCTGCTGGCGCGCGGATGGTACGGCGATTGGCCTTGGCGGAGGGCTCGCGCGGGCCGGCGTGCGCTTCTGGCCGGATCGAGCACGCGCATGAATACCGCCGAGTATTCGCTGGCGGCGCTCGCACGGCGCGGCACCAAGCGCATTTATGGCGTGCCGGGCGGTGGTTCTTCGCTGGATATCATCGCGGCGGCTGAGTGTTTTGGCATTCGCTTCATCCTCGCGCGGCATGAAGGCAATGCCGCGATGATGGCGGTGGCGGATGCGGAAGTCACCGGCGCACCTGGCGTGGTGCTGACCACCAAAGGCCCAGGGCTGATGAATGCGCTGAATGGCATTGCCTGCGCCGCGTTGGAACGCGCACCGGTGCTACTGCTGACCGATGGCTTCACCGAAAAGCAACTCGGCTATATCACCCATCAGGTATTTGATCAGCGCAATGTCAGCACCGAACTGGTGAAGGGTTATTCCAAGGCGCGCAGCGAAAACCCAGCCGCTGAGATCGAAGCCCTGCTTGACCTTGCCATGCAAGCGCCGGTTGGTCCCGTACATCTAGATTTGACCAGTGAGGCTGCGCGCCGCCCGGCGGGCGAATTGCTTCCTTCACCGGCAAACACCGCAACCCTGCTTGATGACGCTGCCTTGGCTAAAGCGCATGCGATGTTGGCGGCGGCGCGCAAGCCAGTGATCCTGGCAGGTGTGGAAGCCGTGGCAGCGGCGGAACCGCTGCGCGCTTTGGTGGCAGCACTCGGCTGCCCAGCGCTAGTAACTTATAAAGCCAAGGGCGTGATCGCGGATGCTGATCCGCATTTCGTCGGCATCTTCACTGGCGGATCGCTGGAAGCGCCCTGCGTACAGGATGCGGATTTGATCATTCTCGCCGGTCTCGATCCCGTGGAACTGATCCTGCAACCTTGGCGCTATAGCGCGCCGGTCTTGGATATCGGCTTGCGCGCCCACCCCGTGCATTACGTCACCCCCACCGCATCACTGCATGGCGCGCTGGAGCCTGCCTTTACCGCGCTGGCAGAAGGCGCCAAACGCAGCGCCTGGGATGGCGCGGTGATTGCCGGGCATCGCGATACCATGCGCGCCGCACTTACTTGGCAAGGGACGGGCGGTGTAGCGCCGCCGCGCATCGTGACACTGGCGCAGGAAGCCGCGCGCCGCGCCGGGCGCACCCCTCGCATCAGTGTGGATGCAGGCGCGCATATGTTCTCCACCACCGCCTTCTGGGAATGCGCGGCACCGCGCGATGTGTTGATTTCAAACGGGCTTGCCTCGATGGGCTTTGCCCTCCCTGCCGCGTTGGCGGCTGCGCTGGAAAACCCGAGCCGTGGCGCCATTGCCTTTACCGGCGATGGCGGGTTGATGATGTGCGTGGCGGAACTCGCCACCGCCGCCGAGGCTGGCGCGCCCTGCATCACCATTGTCTTTAATGATGGCGCGCTATCGTTGATTGATATCAAGCAGCAGCAGCGGCAATTGCCCCCCGAGGGTGTGCGCTGGGCGCGACCAGATTTCGCCACTATCGCCGAAGGCTTTGGCGCCACCGGCTTTCACGCCGCGACCGAAGCCGAATACATCACCGCCCTTGAAGCCGCTTTTGCGCTGCAAGGCCCAAGCCTGATTGATGTGACGGTGGACCCCGCCGGCTATGCCGCGCAGCTACAAGCCATGCGCGGCTGAAGGAGAATACCCCCCATGTCCAGCTTTTCCGCCCTTCGGCTTGGCACCGCCTGGCAGCGCATTGCCGGGCTCATGGATGAAACGGCACAGAGTTTTGTCCGCACCTCCTTCTCATCTGTCGTGCGGGACAATTGGGATATGGCGATTGGGCTGATGGACAGCAGCGGGCGGCAATTCGCGCAATCATCTCGTTCTGTCCCGTCTTTTGTCGGCACCATGCCGCGTACCTTGGCAATCATGCTGCAGCGCTATCCGGTGGAACGGCTTTCACCTGGCGATGTGTTGATTTCGAATGATGGCTATTACGGCACCGGCCATTTGAATGACATCACGATGATCAAGCCCGTCTTCGCCAAGGGCCGCGTGATTTCCTGGCTGGGCAGTACCTTTCATTCCACCGATATCGGCGGCGCGCCTTCCGTGGATGCGCGCGATTCGTGGGAAGAAGGCCTGACCATTCCCATCACCCGCATCCTGAAGGGTGGCGTGGAAAATGAGGATGTGATTGCCTTCATGGAAGCCAATCTGCGCCAGCCGGATGAAACTCTGGGCGATATCCGCGCGCAATTCGCGGCTTATGAACAGGCAGAAAAGCGCCTGGCGCGCATCATGGCCGAAGAAGGCATTGATGATCTGGATGCGCTCGCGGCTGAAATCTTCACCCGTTCCGAACGCGCCATGCGCGATGCGATTGCCGCCGCCCCGGATGGCGTGGTGGAAGATG
Source organism: Roseomonas sp. (assembly GCA_044373565.1). Taxonomy (GTDB): domain Bacteria; phylum Pseudomonadota; class Alphaproteobacteria; order Acetobacterales; family Acetobacteraceae; genus Neoroseomonas. Next base: position 1,614 of record JBILPX010000113.1, on the reverse strand, counting down.
AAGTCACCGCCGATGGTTTTGAACACCCCGTCACCATTCGCCTGAAGCTGACCATCAAGGGCAGTGATTTGACACTCGATTTTACCGGCACGGATGGGCAGATTGCGCGCCCGGTTAATGCGCCGCTGAACTTCACGCGCGCCTATTCCAATTACGCCGTGAAATGCGCTTTTGATCCCGCGACACCGAATAATGATGGCTCCTTCCGGCCCATTACCTTCATCGCGCCCGAAGGCTCCATCGTGAATGCACGCCGCCCCGCGCCGGTATGGGGCCGGCACCTCACGGGCCATTATCTGCCCATGCTGGTGTTGGCGGCACTCGCGAAACTCATCCCAGATCGCGTGATTGCGGAAAGTGGTAGCCCGCTTTGGAATGTGTATTTCACTGGCGAGAATACTGAAGGGCGGCGCTATGTGCGGATGTTCTTCATGAATGGTGGCCATGGCGCCGCACCCGCCCATGACGGCCCGGCCTGCCTTTCCTTCCCGTCCAATGTCGCGACACAAGCGGTGGAGCAGTTTGAAAACGCTGTCCCCATGCTGATGACGGAAAAGGAACTCATCCCCAATTCCGGCGGCGCGGGGCGGACACGCGGCGGGCTGTCTCAACGGCTTTCCTTTGAAGTGGTGGGCAAGAAACCTGTGACGGCCACCTATCGCCATGAACGCGTGCAGCACCCGCCGCGCGGTGTTTTGGGTGGCGCAGCAGGGCGCGGCGGGCGCGATCTGGTCAATGGCAAGCCTGTCGCCGCCAAAGCGCGGATTGTTTTGCAACCAGGCGATGTCATTACCTATGAAACACCAGGCGGCGGCGGCATGGGGCCGGTGACGGAACGCGATCCCGCCGCCATCGCCCGCGATATCAAGGAAGGCTACGTCACGCCATGAACCCCGCACCCTGGCGCATTGGTGTTGATATCGGCGGCACCTTCACTGATTTGGTCATGCTCGATTCCCGCGATGGGCGGATTTTCAATGGCAAGGTGCTCACCACGCCCCATGCGCCGGAAGAAGCTGTGCTGGAAGGCGTGCGTGATTTGCTGGCGCGTACCGGTGCGCGGGCTGATGAGGTGCGTCATGTCATTCACGGCACCACGCTGGTCGCCAATGCGCTGATCGAACGCCGCGGCGTGCCCACGGGCCTGATCACCACAAAGGGTTTTCGCGATATTCTGGAAATTGGCACGGAACTCCGCCACGACACTTATGATCTGTTCATGCGCGTGCCTGAGCCGCTCGTGCCACGCCATCGTCGGCTTGGGGTCGCGGAACGGCTGCTGCCTGATGGCACGGTGCGCGAAGCGCTTGATGAAGCCAGCGCGCGGGACGCGGTACGGGCGTTGCGCGCTGCCGGCGCCAAGGCGGTTGCTGTCTGTTTCCTGCATGCCTTCCGCAACCCCGCGCATGAACTGCGCATGCGCGAGATTATAACGGAAGAAGCGCCCGAATTGACTGTCTGTCTTTCATCCGAAGTGGTGCCGGAAATTGGCGAATATGAACGCGCCTCCACTACCGTCTGCAACGCCTATGTGCAGCCGGTGTTCGAACGCTATTTGCGCTGTTTAAGCGATGGGTTGCGCGGCTTTGGCCTAACCGGTCCGCTTTTCCTGAT
>JBILPX010000394.1:0-2760 GCA_044373565.1 Roseomonas sp. | reverse complement strand
CCCCTCTGCATGGCAGGATCTCCGGCTTTTTGGGGCGGACCTTTTGACCGGCAAGGCATGTTCGTCCTTGAAAATGCTTTCGTCGCCGCTTAATTAATTCATGCCCAGTCTTGAAAATGATTCGCGCTATCCGTGAGAAGGACAAGGGTTGGAGTGGCATTTATGCGACGAATGATTGTCTTTGCATGGAACTATATTTTCAATTCTGAGGTCAGCCCGCTTCGCCACATTACTGATTTGTCCATGCGGCACTATGTGTTGCAGGCACTTGGCTTTATGTGGGCAGTCGCCAGCCTGTTGGCGATCGGTAGTTATACGCTGTTACCTGCAAGTATTATCGGGCACGTAGTATTGATATCAGCTGCTTTCATCACCGTAGCAACCTATACCACTGCTTCGTTGAAGCCGAGTTTTTTCAAACACAATAATGGTCGTAGCGGCACTGGTGAGCATGAGTAGGAGCTACGACGCTCCCGCACTGTAGCGGTAGGTTAATGATAATCTTGCCGACTCTCCAAGACTCCAGCCTTGAGATTTTTCTTATCCGGTCGCACCCCATCCGCCAGCTTTGCGTCGCGAACTGGTCCCATGCCTGAAAATGGCCTGCGTTTCTTTTCAGCGAGTCATTTCACTTGGCTTAAGGGTGCCGGAGAATCTTGCCTCCCGGGCGAATTCCATGCACCGTGACAATCGACTTGATGCGAGAAGCCACCCCTCAAATTCTCTCGACCTCTTTTGGATGACATTTTCATGACACGCTTCATCATGGTGGCATTGGATGGTTTGCGGCCTGACATGGTCGATGCCGTCGCAACCCCGCATCTATTTGCGCTTTCTGCCAATGGAACGCGCTTCGAGCACGCGCGCAGTATCTTTCCGTCAGAAACCCGCGTGGCCACGCCATCGCTGATTACAGGCTGTCGCCCTGGTGGACATGGGCTCGTCGCCAATACGCTGTTTGATGCGTCGGTGGCGTCTGATCGTCTGCTCAGGACAAAATTGGTTGAGGATGTGCTTCTGCTCGCGGCTGGCGCAGAATCGCCATTGCAACGCGCCAGTTTGGCGGAACGCCTCGCACCGCATGGCCTGAGCTTTGCGCTTGTCAGTGCCGGCACGGCGGGGGCAGCACGGCTGCTCCACCCAGCGGCAGAACGCCTTGGTGCGTTTCGTTGGAATGTTGAAGATACCGAAGGCGAAACCGCGCGCCGCGTGCGTGAAGCCATGGGCGCAACGCCGCCCGCAGAGGTGCCGAATATAGCGCGGGTTGAATTCGCCGGGCGCGTGCTGCTCGATTACGTACTGCCACAGATAAAGCCGGATGTTGCGCTGCTTTGGTTGTCCGAACCTGACGTTTCCTTCCATTGGGGTGGGTTGCGGGCCGAACATACGCAGCGTGCTCTTCTTTCGGCCGATGCGGTGCTTGGCCAGATAATCGCTTGGCGAGACGCTCAGCCTGATGCGAAGGATATTTCCATTATTGTCCTATCTGACCATGGCCATGTCACCGGCAGAGGGAAGCTTTGTTTGCGCACAGAACTGCAGCGCGCAGGCTTCCGGGCTGGCACCGGCATGGGGCCGGATATTGATGTGGTGGTGGCGCCCGCAGCGGCACCTGGCATATGGCTGAAGGACCGCGCCATGGCATCGCAAGTGGCCAGCTTTCTTGCTTCCCAAGCATGGGCAGGGCCGGTCTTGGCGCGGGACGCTTCAATCTTGGCAGCGGGTGAGGCCATACCTCTAGCACTTTTGGGCAGCGCGCATGCACGGAGTGCCGATTTGGTAGCGACTTTCGCTGGCCAGGAAGGGCCTGATGAATGGGGACTTCCTGGCACAGCGCCATTTGATGCGCCTGATGTGCCGGAAGGCGGCGGCATGCATGGTGGGTTGCACCGCGCTGAACTTGCTACTGTTCTTGTGATGCAGGGCGGCGCTTTTCGCCATGGCGCAGTGGCGGAAGAACCCGCTGATCTGACGGATATCGTCCCCACAATCCTTCACATGCTGGGCATTGATACTGCGGGGATGGAAGGGCGCCCATTGCGCAGCGCCTTTGACCAAACGACAGATTTTACGCCAGTTGCGGAGCTGCTTGAAATGCCCCGCGGCTTCGTGCTTGAAGCGATGCGCGGCCCGACTGGCCGCCTTTATCCCACGGCATTGCGTCGCGCATTTTGATGGATAAGGCTTGGCGCGATGCTACCGCAGCGTCGGGTCAAGCCCATCACGCAACCAATCACCAATCAGCGAAACAGACAGCGTTGTCAGGATGATAACGCTGGCGGGTGCCAGTAGAATCCAAGGCGCCCGCGTAAGATATTCGCGCCCATAACCGACCATTGAGCCGAGCGAGGTTTCTGGCGGCTGCACACCCAAGCCAAGGAAGGACAGGCCTGACTCGAGCAAGATGACCTCAGGAAAGGCCAGCGTCATGGATACGATCAAGGTGGAGGCAATATTGGGCAGCACATGCCGCCCATAAATCCGCCAGGGCGAAGCACCAAGCCCGCGCACCGCAGCGGCATAGCCCTGCGCACCAGCAGCCAAGGCAAGCCCACGCGCAATCCGCGCATAGCGTTCCCAGGCATGCAAACCCAAAAGGCAGACCAGTAGTCCAAGGGAATTGCCGAAGAAGGCCAGCACTGCGAGCGCCAAAATCAGGAAGGGCAAGGATGCGGAAAAATCCACCAGCGCCAAAACGGCTTGTTCAACCAAGCCACGAAAATGCGCGGCAAGAAATCCCAGCGAGGTCCCGACCGCCGC
>JBILPX010000112.1:0-9005 GCA_044373565.1 Roseomonas sp. | reverse complement strand
ATGGACGAAATTTGTACGAAATCTTCGAATATCAGGCGTTGGTTTTCTGGTGAAATGCCAGGGCCGGTGTCGCGCACTTCAATGCGCAGCCTGTCTGACCTCTTCTCCTTGACGAGGAAATAGATGCTGCCACCAGACGGGGTGAATTTCACTGCGTTAGAGAGCAGGTTGAGGATGACTTGACGCAGCCGTGTTGGATCGCCCATCACCACCTTGGGCAATCGCTGGTCCACATGCAGCGTAAATTCCAATCGCTTGCGCATGACATCGGGCGCCATCAGTGCGGCACAGCTTTGGATTACATCCTGCACCGGGAAGGCGCGCGTGGCGAATTCCATACGTCCGGATTCGATTTTTGAGAGATCGAGCAAGCCATTGACCAATTCCAGCAAATGCTTACCCGCGTTATGGAGATTGCGGATTTTGTCATGCTGGTCATTATCCAGGCGCCCATCTTCCAGCAGCAATTCGGAAAAGCCCAGAATACTGTTCAATGGCGTACGCAATTCATGTGACATACGCGCGAGGAATTGGCTTTTTGCCTCACCTGCGGCGCGCGCCGTATCGCGGGCTGTTGCCATTCCCTGCATGGCGCGCTTGAGCAGCGTGATATCGGTGCGGATGCCGACCACGCCCCCATCCGGCGTACGGCGTTCCGTGATCAGCACCCAGCGCCCATCGGGCAAAAGCCGCTCCATAGGAGGATGGTTGCCACGGTGAAACGCCTTGCTGTCAGAGACGAACTTCTCGATATCGCCTTGTGCCTGCGGGTATTGTCCGCGCAGCGCACCCTCGCGCATGATGTCATCGAATAGCGCGCCTGGCACGATGAAAGGCGCGCTGATTTTGTAAAAATCCTTATAGCGACTGTTGCACGCAATCAGCCGATCATCCGGATCGAACATGACAAAACCGTCCGACATGGATTCAAGAGCGTTTTCAAGAGTGCGTCGCGCGGTTGCCCGTTCATCTTCCACGCGTTCCCTTTGCCGCAGTCCCACCATGAGGGCGCCTGCCACAAGTAGTATCATCAAGCCGAGCGCACCCGAGACCAGAAATGCGCGGCTGCGATCCGCATACCAGCCACTCAAGGCGGTATCCACCTCAAGCGTTACCGCAACTGTCAAGGCGGGATAGAGTGTCGGGCGCACTGCGGCGAAGACCATTTCAGACGTGAAGCGACTTCTGATCTGTTCCGCTATTGTTATCCCACGAAGCGAAGCGGCTGACGGGACCAGTTTCTGCCCGATCCGCGTTTCATCATGCGGGACAGAAGCGAGTAAGGTCCCGTCATCCCGCTCAAGCGTTACCCTGAGCCCCAAGCTTTCTCCGGCGCCAGAAAGGATGCTTTGCACAACAGGTACCGGCACCTCGGCGACTGCCATCACCGGACCCAGCGTCGATAGAACAATATTGCGAGCAAAGAAAAGCGTCCATTCGCCGGTATTGGCATTCAGCACCGGCCCGCCAATCAGAACACTACCTCCACGTGCGGCGACTTCCGCGAAGGAGGAAGCGCTTGGCAATGACAATCGCCGACGGCGTGATACGGGCAAGGCAGTTGCAACCGGCAGCCCGTCCGCATCAATTACCAATATGTCCCGATAGGTGAAGTTTTGATTGTTCAATTCGCGCAGCACACGATTGATCTGGGATATTTCCAAGCGACCATCACGCTGAAACGGCGCCAGCACCGCAGGCAAGCCTGCCAACATGGCATCAACCTGTACAAAGGAACGGTTGATTGCCGCTTCGGTTGCACGCCCGATCTTGTGCAAGGAATCATTGGCTGCGGTGATTTGCGCTTCCTTGGCGCGATTCACCATCAATGTGGTCGCCACAATTTGCGCAATCAGCAGCAACAGCGCGGCAAAAAGGACCGCATGACGAAGGAAGCGCGTGGAAAACACGGTGCTACTCAGCATGTGCTCTTATGCCGAGTACGGGCGCCAGGGTCTTGTTCCAGGCATCGACGCATTCAGTGCCGCAGCGCCTAACCCAGTTAGGCAATACGCTATCGGTCAGCAATTGGCGCCGCCACTGTTCGTCAGTTTCAGAAGCGGGCACGATCGCCATATTGCCGCGCCGGCCGCTCCGACACTCCTGCTGGCCGGAATTGCAGGCAAGCCCCTCACCCGTTTCGCGATCCGCCGCGTCCCAGATATCGGCTTCAAGCTTGGCGACTTCCGTGCGGATGGTATCGCGCGCCCATTCCGGCAATGCATTCCAAGTGCCAAGATTGGCGCCAAAGATGGAAAGGCCCCAAGTGATTGCCATGCTATGCACATGGGTGGTCACTTCATGCAGGCCGATATCATTGCCGGACAATGTCCCAGTGACGGCGCATTCCACCACGCCTGACCTGATCGCGGAAACAATCTCAGCAAAGGGGATCACAACCGGCGTCGCCCCAAGTGCAGCGAATATTTCAGATTGGCCGACCGAAGATGTCCTAATCCGTCGCCCCGAAAGATCGGCAAGCCGGGAAAACGGCCGGCGACAAAACACGACCTGCGCAGGATAGACATAAACCCCAAGCAGCTCGACCTCATACCGATCGCGCAGGGTTTCGGTCAGATGCCCCCGGAAAGCGGCGACCGAACGGCGCAGCGCGGCGATATCTGGATTGACTGCGGGCAGGTCTATGGCGTTGAACTCTGGCTCCTCGGTGCTCACCACCGCAAGCAGTGCCGTCCCAAAGGAAACGACGCCCAGGCGCATCAAGGAAAGCATTTCCTGGCCACGGATGCCGCTGCGGTCGAAGGGGGCAATTTCCGCTACAATGCGTCCGTTAGTCGCTCTTGAAATACCTTCACGCCAGAAGGGCTCCTCGTAGCGCACATATTGGCTCACATCGGCAAGCCCGCCCACGATGCGCATGCGAATGGGCGCTTCCCCTTGCGCCATGACGGGGCGCAAAACAGCCGGGCAAACCAGCAAGGCCAGCACCAGCAGCAGGCCGAGGCGCGGCGACCTGCCGGGTGAAGGCAGAGGGAGAGGGCCGGACAGGCGGGAGAGGGATAATCTCGTCATGCGCGAAGCCTACAGGAGTTTGCTACCAATACGCGAATTTTTTCGTCGTCTTTAACGCATTCGGGGGCCGGCCTGGATCGCCCGTTTCAGGGCTCAGCCTCAACTGGCCGAAGGGGCTGCCGCCAAGGCAAGGTCCAAGGCGCGCTTCAAGGCCGGAGAGCTAGGCTCCACCCGCGCCGGGAAACCCTGCACCTGCCGCCCATCGCGCGAAACCAGGTATTTGTGGAAATTCCAGCGCGGCTCGCCGCCTGCCCGTGCTGAGGCCCAGCGATAGAAGGGATGCGCATCCGGCCCCCTCACCTTGGAAAGCGCCGCCATCGGGAAGGTGATGCCGAATTGCGCGTCACAAAATTCCTTGATCTTGCGGGCATCCTGGCTTTCCTGATTGAAGTCATTCGAAGGCACGCCAAGCACCACCAGCCCAGCGCCTTCCTGCGCTTCATGCAGGCGTTGCAGCGCGGCATATTGTCCTGTGAAGCCGCAAAAGGATGCGGTATTCACCACCAGCAATACGCGCCCGCGCCAGGCGGCCAGGTCATGTTCGCCACCCTCCAGGGCAGCGAAGCGGAAATCCCAAGCGGTTGCGGGGGCGGGGGCGGCGGCCATCAGGGGCAGGGCCAGCAGGGCACGGCGGGTCAGCTCAACCATAGCGTTCCTCAAGCCAGGGATCGCCCTGATTGTGATAGCCGCGCACTTCCCAAAAGCCGGGGCGATCTTCCGCAAGCAATTCGATGCGCGTCAGCCATTTCGGGCTTTTCCAGAAGTAAAGCCGCGGCAGCACAAGCCGCACGGGGCCGCCATGTTGGCGGGTGATCGGCGCCCCTTCCCAGGAATGCGCCACCATCACATCGGCTGCCGCGAAGGCTTCCAGGGTCAGATTCGTGGTATAGCCATCATAGGATGTCATGGACACAAATCGCGCTTCTGGTCGCGGGCGTGCCAACTCCAGCAGGGTCGCGGTGCGCACGCCAGTGAAGCGGTTATCATAGCGGCTCCATTGCGTGACGCAGTGGATATCGCAGACCATTTCGGTTTGCGGCAGCGCCATGAAGCCTTCCCAATCGAAGGCAAGGCGATTCTCCACCAAACCTTCAAGCCGCAGCCGGAATTTGGCCGTGCTGACATCTGGCTGCACGCCAAGGTCCAGCACCGGCCAATCCTTCATCAGGTTCTGGCCAGGCGGCAGGCGGTCCCGCGTGGGATCGGCGATGGTGCCGGTCAGTAGCCGGCCTTCTTCGGCCCAGCGTTCCTTGGTGCGCACCAGCTTTTCGCGGATTTGCCCTTCCAGTGGCACGTCTTCCTGATCCAAGGTATCACCTCTTTCTTGAGCATCTCAGCACCACCAGATGGATAGCACTTGGCGTCTCAGCCTTCCAGGGCATAGGTTTCCGCTCGTGGATCAGCAAGCAAAGGGATTTTGCTACCCCGACCGGCCAAGTGCCGGTGGCGTAAGTAGGCCTCCTTCGGTAGGAATAGCTGGACCTTCCGGCGCAGCGCCAGCTTCGCGGCCCAGGATCCATTCGGCGGAGACATAATGGCAAGCGCAGACGTAACGCACCTGGAAGCGAGATTGGATCAAGGGGTTGCCCCCCTGGAACTCTCCATCCTCATGCCCTGCCTGAATGAGGCAGAAACCCTCGCGATATGCATCCAAAAGGCGCTGGGGTATCTGGCACGCAGCGGTGTGTCGGGCGAAGTATTGATCGCCGACAATGGCAGTAGCGATGGCAGTCAGGCCATTGCGCGCGGGCTTGGCGCGCGGGTGATTGATGTGCCCGAAAAGGGCTATGGCGCGGCGTTGATTGCGGGCATTGCGGGCGCACGGGGCCGCTATGTCATCATGGGCGATAGCGATGATTCCTATGATTTCAGCGCGCTCGATCCCTTCATCGCGAAGCTGCGCGATGGTTATGATCTGGTCATGGGCAATCGCTTCAAGGGGGGGATTGCACCCGGCGCCATGCCGCCCTTGCATCGCTATTTGGGCAATCCTGTGCTGTCCACCATTGGGCGGGTTTTCTTCGGCGGGCCGATCCGCGATTTCCATTGTGGGCTGAGGGGATTTTCACGCGCGGCTATCGCATCGCTTGATCTGCGCGCGCCGGGGATGGAATTTGCCTCGGAAATGGTGGTGAAGGCCACCATGCGCGGGCTTCGCATCACGGAAGTGCCGACCACGCTTTCCCCCGATGGCCGATCACGCCCGCCGCATTTGCGGTCCTGGCGCGATGGCTGGCGGCATTTGCGGTTTTTGCTGATTTTCTGCCCGCGCTGGCTGTTTCTTTACCCGGGCGCGCTGCTGTTTGCGCTGGGCGCGCTTGCTATGGCGGCGCTGCTGCCTGGGCCTATTCGGCTCGGCGATATCACGCTTGATGTGCACAGCTTGCTCTATGCGTCGGGCGCCGTGGTGATGGGGTTTCAGGCCATGCAATTCTGGGTCTTTGCGCGGCTTTATGGCGCGGTCACGGGGCTTTTGCCTGAACCCACACGGGTTTCGCGCTTTGGGCTGGAAGCAGCCCTGGTGGTGGCGGCTTTGCTATTGCTGTTCGGGCTCGGGCTTGGCTTTTTCGCGGTCGCGCAATGGGGCACGCAGGATTTCGGGGCGCTCGTCGGTGGCAAGGTCATGCGCCTAGCCATCGCTTCCGTCACCGCCATGTTGCTTGGCCTGCAATTGGCCTTTGGGGCGTTTTTCCTGGCGCTGCTCGGCATGATGCGGCCGGCCCCACGGGCGCAAGGCTGAGCCCCCCTGCCCCATTCAGCCCTTGCGGTTTTGGATACTCGCTGTCCGGCGCCCATCCCGGCAGGCGTCAGAGCAATAGCGCACTTCGTCCCACACCCGTTCCCACTTCTTGCGCCAGGTGAAGGGACGGTTGCAGGCAGCGCAAAGCTTTTGCGGCAGATTGGGCTTGCGATGCGCCACGCCTATTCGCCGGCCCGGATTTCGCCCACCACGCGCCCGCGCGTCGGGTCAAACAGCAGCACCCTTTCTCCATCAGGCCGCACCACCCAAATGGCGATTGTCTTTTCCACCCCAGCTATGCCAGCAATGCGGGTGCCGGCAGGTTGGCCAAGGGCTGCTGCACCCAAACCAACCGTCGAACCACCTGAACGCTGGACGATCAGCACAACCAGCGCCACGGTTGCCGCTACGATCAGCACACCCATTCCAACGACCAAAGCCTTAAGAAACCGCACGGAAGACCCCCTTTTGAACGATGAACGCCACGAATTCCGCGCGCCCATTGAAGCGGCCGGCATGCGTGCCGATCGCTTCCTTGCCGAGGCGATAGGTTCTCTCTCCCGCTCCCGCGTCAAGGCCCTGATTGTCGCGGGCCATGCCAGCCGGGATGGTCAGACGCTCCGCGAACCCGCAGACGCCATTCGCCCCGGCGCGCTTTACGCGCTTGAAATCCCCGCGGCCATCCCTGCCCTGCCGCAGCCGCAGGATATTCCACTGACGATATTGCATGAGGATGCGGATCTGATCGTGCTGGATAAACCGGCAGGGCTTGTGGTGCATCCCGCGCCGGGCAATTGGGATGGCACACTGGTCAATGCGCTGCTTGCCCATGCCGGGGATAGTCTGCCCGGCATTGGCGGGGAAAAGCGGCCCGGCATTGTGCATCGGCTGGACAAGGACACTTCTGGCGTCATGGTCGCAGCCAAGACGGAATTGGCGCTCCGCCGACTATCCGAAAACTTCGCAGAGCGCGATCTGGAACGGCATTATCTTGCGATTTGTTGGGGCCTACCCACAGCCATGGAAGGCGAAATCAATGCCCCGATCGGCCGGCACCCGGCGGATCGCAAGCGCATGGCGGTGGTGGAGCGCGGCAAGCCGGCCATCACGCGCTATAAGGTTCTGCGGTCCTGGGGGACTTCCTGCGCCCTTGTTTCCTGCCGGCTGATGACCGGGCGGACGCATCAAATCCGCGTGCATATGGCCCATCTGGGCCATCCCCTGGTGGGGGACCCGGTCTATCTGCGCCGCACGCCGGCGGCTGCCCGCACCCTGCCGCCCCCCGTGCGCGATGCGCTTCTGGCCTTCCCGCGTCAGGCGCTTCATGCCGCAAGCCTTGGCTTTCGCCACCCCATCAGCGGCCAGGCGCTGCATTTCGAACGGCCACCGCCCGAGGATATGGCCGCGCTTTTTATATTACTGGATGGTAACACGGAGTAACCCGACTATTTCAGTCGGTTTTTCTTGCACTCCTGCCCGATTCCAGCTACTAATCGGGTGTCGAAATCCTCGAAGTGCCATTCAAGGCATGGCCGGCCAAGGCCTCCGCATGAGGCAGGCGACCAGTCAGGGCTTTGAGGGGGATGACAGAAATGTAATGATCGGCCAAGGATGCCGCCTTCGGGGCAGAGTAAGCCGGTTCAGGAGGTAAATGAAGACCATGGCATCTTCTATGGCCATACCGATGGCGACCGAGGGCAACCTCTCACGCTATCTCCAGGACATCCGCAAATTCCCGATGCTCTCGGCTGAGGAAGAACTCAGCCTCGCGCGCCGCTGGCGCGAAAATGCCGATGAGCCGGCCGCGCATAAGCTTGTCACGTCGCACCTGCGCCTGGTGGCAAAAATTGCGATGGGCTATCGCGGCTATGGCCTGCCGGTGGGCGAGCTGATTTCCGAAGGCAATGTCGGGATGATGCAGGCGGTCAAGCGCTTCGACCCTGATCGCGGCTTCCGCCTGGCCACTTATGCGATGTGGTGGATCCGCGCTGCCATTCAAGAATACATCCTGCATTCCTGGTCGCTCGTGAAAATGGGCACCACGGCCGCGCAGAAGAAGCTGTTCTTCAACCTCCGCCGGCTAAAGGCGCAGATGTCTGCCCTGGAAGAAGGCGATTTGCAGCCCGAACAGGTGGCCAAGATCAGCCATGTGCTGCAAGTGCCGGAACAGGACGTGATTTCGATGAACCGGCGCCTTGCGGGCGCCGATAATAGCCTGAATGCCCCGCTGCGCGCCGATGGCGAAGGCGAATGGCAGGATTGGCTGGTGGATGAAAGCGAGAATCAGGAACAGGAACTCGCCGAACATCAGGACATGTCAAACCGCCGCGAATTGCTGAGCGGCGCGCTGAAGACGCTGAATGAACGTGAACGGCATATTCTGATCGAACGCCGGCTGAAGGAAGAACCGACCACGCTTGAGGAGCTTTCGCAGCAATACAGCATCAGCCGCGAAAGGGTGCGACAGATTGAAGTGCGCGCTTTTGAAAAGCTGCAAAAATCTATGAAGCAGCAGATCATGGAAAGGCGGCTGACGATTGGCTAAAGAGTGTCGAAGCCAAGCGATGATGCTTGGCTTGATGGCAGTGTCATAAACAACCCTGTATCGGCAACGGTTCACCGCATCCTGTCGCGGTGAACCGGCTTCGGTTTCCCCCGGCGTCCTGCCACTAGTTATTGAACAGCGCCATGATGTCAGAGACGGTGACGTTACCGATCAAAATCACATCATCGCCACCCCCACCATCAATGAATTGATCTTCGCCGGTTCCGGCACGGATCGTGTCAATCCCAACTCCGCCATAAAGGCGCTGATTAGCGCCGTTCCCGCCCTGCAGGCTATCGGCATCGGCGCCGCCAATGAGGTACTGAAGGTTGCCCCCGCCCGCGACCAGCGTGTCATTGCCGGCATCGCCATAGAGGTCCTGAGAAGCGCCGTTCCCGCCCTGCAGGCTATCGGCATCGTTGTCGCCAAAGAGTTGCTGAAAATCGCCCCCGCCCGCGACCAGCGTGTCATTACCGGCTTCGCCATAGAGGATCTGAAAATCGCCGTTCCCGCCCTGCAGGCTATCGGCATCGTTGCCGCCAGAGAGGCGCTGATCGAAGCCCGCGCCCGCGACCAGCGTGTCATTCCCGGCTTCGCCATAGAGTTGCTGACCAACGCCGTTCCCGCCCTGCAGGCTATCGGCATCGGCGCCGCCATAGAGGAACTGACTGGAACCCCCGCCCGCGA
>JBILPX010000111.1:0-9030 GCA_044373565.1 Roseomonas sp. | reverse complement strand
CCCGGCAGGGGCGCGCGGGCGGTCCAGCCAGACTTTTCGGGCATCAGGCCAAGCTCTGCCAAGGCGCCTTCGGCCAGCTTGCGATAGGTGGTGATCTTGCCGCCGAAGATATTGAGCAGCGGCGCCTGACCCGCCGGCGCATCCAACTTCAGCACGTAATCGCGCGTGGCTTCCTGCGCCTTGCTTGCCCCATCATCATAAAGCGGGCGGAGCCCTGAATAGGTCCAGACAATATCTTCGCGTTTTACGGGCGTGCGGAAATAGCTGGAAGCGGCCGTGCAGAGATAGGTTATCTCGCCATCCGAAATTTTTGGTGCTTCGTCTGGGTTTGGGTGATCCTCATCGGTGGTGCCGATCAGGGTGAAGTCACGTTCATAGGGAATGGCGAAAATGATGCGGCCATCGGCATTCTGGAAAATATAGGCGCGGTCGTGATCATAAAGCCGTGGCAGCACGATATGGCTGCCCTTGACCAGCCTAAGCCGCGCCGGCTGATTGCTGCCCATCACCGCATGCTGCACCGCGCCCACCCAGGGGCCGGCGGCGTTGACCAGGGCGCGGGCGTGGAATTCGGCCGGTCCATCACGGACTTCACCGGTGATATGCCACAGCGCGCCATCGCGTCGCGCGGCAGTCACTGCCATGCGCGGGTGAATGGCCGCACCGCGTTCCGCCGCATCCTTGGCGTTCAGCAGCACCAGGCGCGAATCCTCCACCCAGCAATCGGAATATTCAAAACCGATGCGATGCCCAGGGCTGAGTGGCGCGCCGAGCGGAGAACTTGTCAGGTCAATCCGCCTGGTTGCCGGCAGCGTCTTTCGCCCACCCAGATGATCATACAAAAACAACCCAAGCCGCAGCAGCCAGGCGGGCCTAAGGCCCTGATGATGCGGCAGGACAAAGCGCAATGGCCAGATGATATGCGGCGCGATGCCAAGCAGGATTTCGCGCTCAATCAGCGCTTCGCGCACTAGGCGAAATTCGTAATGTTCCAGATAGCGCAAGCCACCATGGATCAGCTTGGTGGAATTGGCCGAAGTGCCGCCGCCCAAATCACCTTTTTCGAACAGCACCACGGAAAGCCCGCGCCCCGCAGCATCACGCGCAATGCCGGCACCATTGATGCCGCCACCAATGACGGCCAGATCGTAAGGCTCAGCCAGAGATGATAATCCGCGCAAGCTCATCCGGTGTGGTCAGCATGGGGTAATGGCCCGTGTCAATCACATGCCAGCGCGCACCGAGTTTTTCCGCGCAGCGGCGCTGATGCGCTTCACCTGGATTGGCCGCCTGCGGGCAATAGATCACGGAAGCCTGCCAGGATTGCTGCCAGAAGTTCGGCAGCTTTACGGGTTGGGTGAAGGTGTTGATTGGGTGCAGCGCCATGCGGTCTGCCGCCCATTCGGCCAGCCCCTTATCCATGCCAAGGAACAGGCGGCCCAGCGCATCGTCCCGGCCCGGGCCAAGCGCGATATCCGTATTGATGGCAGCCGGGCGTGTCACTATGTCGCGAATCTTCTCGCCATCCATCAGCGCCAGCGCATCGGCGAAAACCAGGCGTCCAATGCGGTCACGCGCGCGTTCCGCAGCCGCCGCCATCACCATGCCGCCGGCTGAGGTACCCACCAGCACCGCATCGCGCAGATCATGGTAATAGAGATATTCGGCGATTTCCTGGCCATGGCTTTCGGTATCAATGCCCGCGCGCATCTGATGGCGGCGTTCCGCGCAGCCATCCAGCGTTGGCGCATGCACATCATGGCCGGCGGCGCGGAGCCGTTCGGCGACAAAGCGCCAAATCCAGCCGCCCTGATAGGCCCCGTGAATGAGAACAATGCTCGCCATGTCGCGCCCCCCATTTTGAGGATGAGCTAAGCCTGAAAAGCTGGGCTTGGAAAGACAAGCGTATTAGGGCTGGCAGAATGCCCAGGGCAGGCTAGGGTTGCGTTATGGCAACATCAAAAGGTCATTCTCCCATGCTGCGTCGTTCCCTCCTCACCGCTGCTGCGCTTGGCTTGGCTGCCCCGGCATTCGCCCAGGCGCGGCCACTTCGCATGATCATCCCCGTGGGCGTCGGCGGCGTGACGGATGTGGTGGGGCGCATCCTGGCGGATGCCTTGCAAACCCAGCTTGGCCGCCCGGTGGTGCCAGAAAGTATCGCGGGCGCGGGCAGCACCGTGGGTGCGGCGGCGTTTCATCGCCTGCCCGCCGATGGCAATACGATTTTCATTGGCACCAATAACCACCCGGTCATGCGGGCGATTTATCCGAACTTTGCGCATGACCCCGTGACGGATTTCATCCCCCTCGCGCTGGTGGGCCGGCAGCCCTTTGTGCTGGCGGTCCATCCGGATGTGCCGGCGCGGGATGTGCCTTCCTTGCTCGCTTGGCTCGCGCAAAAAAAGGAAGAGGTGAATTACGGCGCCACCAATCCCGGTGCCACCAATCATCTGGCGGGAGAATTGTTCCGTCAGCTTTCCGGCACCAGCTTTACCATCGTGCCCTATCGTACCGCGGCCAATGCGGTGCAGGATTTGCTCGCGGGGCGGATGAACCTGACCATTGATAGCCCTACCCTGCTGACACCGCTGATGCGCGATGGCCGTGTCCGGGGGCTGGCCGTGAGTTCCGCCACACCTTCCGATCTTGTGCCTGGGCTGCCCGCGCTCGCGCAGGTTGGTGTGCCTGGCTATGAAGTCACGGCCTGGCAAGTATTGTTCGCGAAGCCCGGCACGCCGGAAGAAGCGCTTGCTCCCATTCGTGAAGCGACGCTGCGTGCGGTTGCCGATCCGGCGGTGAAGCAGCGCCTGGCAGCGGCGGGTGTGGAGACCTGGCCCGATCCATCACCTGCCGCCGCAGCGGCGCATGTGCAGGCGGAAGTGACGCGCTGGGCGCCGATTGTCTCACGCATGAATCTCGGGGGCTGAACCATGGCTTATGAAGGACTTCGCGCGCGCCGCCCATTGATTATGGGAAAGCGCGGGGCGGTTGCGAGCAATCATCCGGTCGCCACCGCAGCGGGGATGGAGATCCTGCGCGCCGGCGGCAATGCAGCCGATGCGGCGGTGGCCATTGCAGTTACGCTTGGTGTGGTGGAACCGCATATGTCGGGGCTGGGTGGCGATGGTTTCTACCATGCCTGGAATGCGAAAACCGGCGCCAGCACCACCTATAACGGCACCGGCGCGGCGCCGGCGGCGGCCACCATCGCGCATTATCGCGCGGCGGGCGGCATTCCCGTGCATGGCGCGCTTTCCATCCAAACACCTGGCATGGTGGCCGGCATCGCCGCGCTGCATGGGGCAGAGGGCAGCAAGCCCTGGGGTGCTTTGTTCGGGCCGGCCATTGAAGCGGCACGGGATGGCTTCGCAGCAACCCATGCTTTACGCCATTTCGCAGGCGAGAACCGCGCGCGGCTGGCACCTGATGCTTTGAGTGCCGCGCTGTTCCTGCCGGAGGGCAAGCCGCCGGCTTTGGGGAATTTGTTGGTGCAGCCGGCCTTGGCGGCGACGCTGCAACGCCTGGCCTCGGCAGGGCCGCAGGATTTCTATCAGGGCAGGCTGGCGGCGATGCTGGCCGCTGATCTGGAAAAGGCGGGCGCCCTTGTGCGTGCGGCTGATCTGGCCGCCGTGGCAGCCCTCATCGCGCCACCCATCGCCGTGCCCTATCGCGGTTTTGAATTGCGCCAGACGCCGCCCAATTCCATGGGCTTCGCCATGGCGCAAATGGCGCGCATCCTGGATCGCTTTGACCTTGCCGCGCTTGGCTGGGGCAGCGCCGCGTTGATTCACCTGATGGTGGAAGCGAAAAAGCGCGCCTTTCTGGACCGCGAGGCCCATGCGGGTGCGGTGAAGCCGCCGCTTGATCTGCTGCTGTCAGCCGAACGCGCCGCGGAACACGCCGCCGCCATTACGGACCGTGCGGCGAGACTGTCGGTGCGCGGCATGGCGGAGGCTGATACCACCTATTTCTGTGTGGTGGATGCGGATGGCAATGCGGTTTCCGCCATTCAATCCATCAATTCCAGTTTCGGTTCCGGCGTTACCGGCGTTGAGACCGGCATCTTGCTCAATAATCGAATGTCTTACTGGCATTTGGAAGAAGGCCACGCCAATGCACTCGCTCCCGGCAAGCGCGTCCGCCACACCATGAATGCGCCGATGCTGATGAAGGCGGGCAAGCCCTGGCTGATCTTCGGCACGCCCGGCGCGGATAATCAGGTGCAGGTGAATACGCAGGTGCTGGTCGCCTGCGCCGATTTCGGCATGGACCCGCAACAGGCTTTGGAAGCCCTGCGCTGGACATCGTCTCAGCCAGGTCAGGAAAGCAACTACCCCCATGGCGGGGAGGATTTGCTGACAATCGAACGCGGCATGGGCACCGAGGTGATCAGCGCCCTTGAAGCGCGCGGCCACCACGTGAAGATTGTGCCCGATCTGGAAGGCCCTTGCAGCGTGGAAGCCATTCGCGTGCTGGATAATGGCGTGCGCATGGCGGCATCCGATCCGCGCCGGGATGGCTGGGCGGGGGCCTGGTGATGGCCCCCTTGTCGCCGCCATCCGGTCGAGCCTAGGCTGGGTTCGGGATGCTTCATTTTCTAAGACGCCGCGTGACGGTTGCGATACTGGTCGCGCTGACGGTGCTGACGTTGAGCTTTTTGCTCACGCGGCTATCGGGCGATCTTGCCATTTCCATTGCCGGGCCAAATGCGACGCAGGAGGATATTGAACTCATCCGCCGCGCCTATGGGCTCGATCGGCCGCTTTGGGTGCAGTATTTCGATTGGCTCTGGCGCGCGCTGCAGGGCGATTTTGGCGATAGCTATTTCTTCAAGACACGCGTGGCGCGCCTGATCCTGGAACGCATGCCGATCACCATGACGCTCGGGCTATGTGGCTTGGCGATTGCGCTTTGTGTGGCGTTGCCTTTGGGCATACTGGCGGCGGTCAAGGAAAATACCTGGGTGGATCGCAGCGTGCTGATGGTGGCGCTGATTGGCCAGGCCATGCCTTCCTTCTGGCTCGGCCTTACGCTGATGATCGTGCTGGGCCTGAACCTGGGCTGGCTGCCGATCTCGGGCACCGGGTCTTGGGAACATTACGTCATGCCTTCCATCGTGCTGTCCTTTTCCGCCATCCCAGCGCTGATGCGCCTGACGCGCAGCGGCATGATTGAAGCACTCGCTTCCGATTACATCCGCACCGCCCGCGCCAAGGGGCTTTCGCGGTTGTCCATTCTGGTGAAGCACGGGTTTCGCAACGCGGCCATTCCGGTGGTGGCCATTGCCGCGGTGCAGCTTGGCTTCATGCTGGGTGGTTCGATTGTCATTGAGACGGTCTTCGCGCTGCATGGCGTTGGCTATCTGGCGTGGGAGAGTATCAGCAAGAACGACTTCCCCGTGGTGCAAGCCGTGGTGCTGGTATTGGCGCTGATTTATATCGGCCTGACGCTTTTGTCTGACCTGCTGAACGCGGTGCTTGATCCGCGCTTGAGGTCAGCATGAGCACGCTGTTGCAGCCCGCCGGCGCCAGTAACGGGCGGCGCATCTGGCTCAATGCTGGTGCGATTTTGGGCGCGGGCATTGTTGGCTTTGTGACCTTTGTCGCGATTTTCGCGCCCTGGCTGGCACCGTATGATCCTTTCACCATTGATCTTGGGCGACGCATGATCCCGCCCTTTTGGATGGAAGGTGGCACGCCAATCAATCTTCTTGGCACGGATCAATTGGGGCGGGATTACCTGTCGCGGCTGATCTATGGCGCGCGGGTTTCGATGATCATCGGGGTCGCGACCATCATCACTTCCGGCATTATCGGGACTTTCCTTGGTGTCATGGGCGGTTTTTATGGTGGGAAGATTGATGACGCGGTGGTCTTTGCCATCACCGCGCGGCTTTCCATCCCCGTGGTGCTGGTGGCCTTGGCGGTGGCGGGATTTTCAGGGGGCGCCAGCTTCACCATGGTGATTTTGGTGCTTGGACTATTGCTCTGGGATCGCTTTGCGGTGGTTGCGCGGTCCACCACCATGCAAATTCGCAATTTGGACTACGTGGCGGCGGCGCGTTGCGCGGGATGTTCGCCCATGACCGTGCTGCTCAAGGAAGTGCTGCCAAATATCGCGACGCATCTTGCCGTTGTCGCGACGCTTGAAATGGCGCTCGCGATTCTGCTGGAAGCGGCCCTTTCCTTCCTGGGCCTTGGCGTGCCGCCGCCCGAACCCTCCTGGGGGCTGATGATTTCTGAGGCCAAGGAATACATGTTCTTCACCCCCTGGGTCATCATGATCCCCGGCTTCGCACTTTTTATCCTGGTGCTGGGTGTCAATCTTCTGGGTGATGCTTTGCGCGACATGCTGGGCACGGATCTGTCACGATGAGCGCGCTGCTGGAAATTGACGATTTGCGCGTGACCTTCGGCGGCACCGCGGCGGTGCGCGGTATTTCTCTGACGGTGGAGAAGGGCGAGACCCATTGCCTGGTGGGTGAAAGCGGCTGCGGCAAATCAGTAACGTCGCTTGCGGTGATGGGGTTGCTCGCCAAGGGTGGCAAGCGCGAAGCGGCGCGGCTTTCCTTCGCCGGTGATGATATTCGCGAATACGACGAAAAACAGATGTCGCGCCTGCGCGGTGATCGCATGGCGATGATTTTCCAGGAACCCATGACCAGCCTGAACCCAGCCTATACAGTGGGTTCCCAAATGACCGAGGTTTTGCGCCGTCATCGCGGCACGCCGCGCGCGCAAGCCGTAGATCGCGCTGTGGAATTGCTGACGCGCGTTGGCATCACCGCGCCCGGCCTCAGGCTCGGCCAATTCCCCCATCAGCTTTCGGGGGGGCTGCGTCAGCGCGTCATGATCGCCATGGCGCTGATGTGCGATCCGGAATTGCTGATTGCCGATGAACCGACCACCGCGCTGGATGTAACAGTGCAGGCGCAAATCCTGCGCTTGCTGGCCGAACTGCAAAAAGACCTTGGCCTTGGCATTATGCTGATCACGCATGATCTTGGCATTGTGGCCCGCGTCGCGGACCGCGTTTCCGTCATGTATGCCGGCGAAGTTGTGGAAAGCGCGCCAACGGCCGAGCTGTTTCGCGCGCCCCGCCATCCCTATACGCGCGGCCTGCTTTCCTGCGTGCCGGTGCCGGGCAAGGTGAAGCGCGGGGACCCTTTGGGCTCCATCCCTGGCGTGGTGCCGCGCATTCCACCTGGCTTCACCGGCTGCGGCTTTCGGGACCGGTGCAGCTTTGTCGAAGCCGCGTGCGCTGCCCCGCTGCCACGCCGCAATGTCGGCCCCGCGCATGAAGCGCTCTGCATCCTGCCGGAAGGGGCAAGGGCATGAGCACGCCGGCCATTGAAGTGCGCGGCTTGCGCCGTGAATTCCGCGCGAGCCAAGGGTTATTTGCCGCGCCGCGGCGCGTGGTGGCCGTGGATGATGTGAGCTTTTCCGTCCCTGCCGGCAGCGTGCTTGGCGTGGTGGGCGAAAGTGGCTGTGGCAAGACCACACTGGCGCGCATGATCCTTGGCCTGATGGAACCAAGCGCTGGTGAAGTGCTGGTGGATGGCAAACGCCTTGACGGCATGGATCGCCGCGCGCGCGCCAGGCTGATCCAGCCGGTTTTCCAGGACCCGTTTTCATCGCTCAATCCACGCCGGCGCGTCAGCGATATCATCGCCATGCCGCTGGTGGCGCAAAGCAATGTGACGACTTCGGAAGTTAATCGCCGCGTTGCTGAAAGCCTGGAACGGGTGGGGCTTTCCACCGAACAGGGCACGCGTTTCCCATCGCAATTATCGGGCGGGCAGCGCCAACGCGTGGCGATTGCGCGGGCCCTTGTGCTGCGCCCGCGCATCGTCGTTTGCGATGAACCGACCAGTGCGCTGGATGTTTCCGTGCAGGCGCAAATCCTCAATTTGCTGGCGGAATTGCGGCGCGATCTGGGGCTGACCTACCTGTTCATCAGCCACAATCTGGCGGTGGTGGAACATGTGGCGAGTGAAGTGGCAGTGATGTATCTCGGCCGCATTGTGGAACGGCGCGAAAGTGAGGCGCTGTTCCGCGACCCGCGCCACCCCTATACGCGGGCGCTATTGGATAGCGTGCTGACGCCTGAACCCGGGCTTGGTGTGCCGGATGTCGGGCTTGGCGATATCATGCCGGACCCCGCGAATATTCCACCCGGCTGCCGTTTTCATCCGCGCTGCCCGGCCTGTTTCGCCCCCTGTAAGGCTACAACGCCACGCATCACCAGCCTGGAAGATGGGCTAGTGGAATGCCATTTGGCCGGCTGATCAAGAAACAAAAAACCCCGCCCAGTGGTCTCCGGGCGGGGCTTTTTCGGACCGAAATCCCTTACTTCCACTTTGCCTGATAGAAGCGCGGCAATTCATCCGCATAGGCCTTGAATTCCAACTGCCGCTGGAAGGCATAGGTGCTGACGTAGGTGTGCAGCGGCACGAAATAGGCTTGTTCAGTGATGCGCTTGATCGCCGCATCATAGGCACGCTTGCGCACCGCCTCATCGGAGGAACTGCCGCCTGCATTCACCAGGTCAATCACCTGCTGATCGCGCGCGTAATCCTCATTCCCGCCCGCGAACCATTGCGGCAGGAAGGCTGAGACATCGTTGATCGAAAAACTGCCCCAGCTTCCCATGGCGAGCGCCAATTCGCCGCGTTGTGAGCGTTGGATTTGCGCTGCAACCTGCATCAGGTTCAGGCGCGCACGAATGCCGACCGCTTGCAGGTAATTCTGCACGGCCTCGGACCATTGCCGCGGCTGGACATAGGAAGTGAGCTCAATCTCAAAGCCATTCGGGAAGCCAGCTTCGGCCAGCAATTGCCGCGCCTTGGCCGGGTTGAATTCATACTGCGTGGCGACATCACCATTGCAGCCGAATTGCGATGGGTAGCAGGGCGCTGGCGGCACCCGTGCGCCGCCCGTCACCAGCTTTTCGGCCAATGACTGGCGGTCAATGGCGTGAAAAATCGCCTGCCGGACCTTCAGATGCGTCATGGGATTGCCCGCGCCCGTG